>PMIH01000154.1:0-228 GCA_003158255.1 Rhodocyclaceae bacterium | reverse complement strand
CATGGCGCCGCTGGTCTACCTGGGCTCGCAGTTCTTCGCCAAGAATCCGTCGCCTCGCGTCGCCGAGTTGCAGGCCCGCCTGAAGGCCGCCTATCCGGAAACCGAGTTGATGGCGCTCGATACCGGCGAAAATCCGAACCTGCTGCCGAAGAAGGCGTTCCGCATCCGCTTCCACTCGGTGGGCGGCTACGGCACCATCGCCTCGGGCAAGCTGTTGACCGACATTCT
>PMIH01000143.1 GCA_003158255.1 Rhodocyclaceae bacterium | reverse complement strand
GCCGTCGCCGGCAAGAAGGCTGCCAAGAAGAAGTAATCCTGAGTTGCGCGGATGGCCTTCAGGCCATCCGCCGTTCGCCGAACCGACGGCGGCGCTCCAGCAGAACGGCCGCAAGTCACTGGGCGGCGCGCTGCGCAAAAATTAGGCGCCTGGAGTAGAATCCGCGCCTTCCCGCTCGCGCGTTTCCCCCTCCTGCTCGGCCATGAATTTCCTGGGCTTCACGCTCCGCAACAACCTGTTTATCGCACCCATGGCCGGAGTGACGGACAGGCCTTTCCGTCAACTTTGCAAGAAGCTCGGTGCCGGTCTGGCAGTGTCGGAGATGGTGACCTCGAATTCCCTGCTCTACGGCAGCGCCAAGACGCGCCGGCGCGCCAACCACGACGGCGAGGTGGAACCGATCTCGGTGCAGATCGCCGGCGCCGATCCGCGCATGATGGGCGATGCGGCGAAGTACAACGTCGACGAGGGCGCGCAGATCATCGACATCAACATGGGCTGCCCGGCCAAGAAGGTGTGCAACGTGATGTCCGGCTCGGCGCTGATGAAGGACGAGGCGCTGGTGGCGCAGATCCTGACCGCCGTAGTCGAGGCCGTGCCGAATACCCCCGTGACGCTCAAGTTCCGCACCGGCTGGAACCGCGAACACAAGAATGCCCCGAACATCGCCCGCATCGCCGAGGATTGTGGCGTGCAGGCGATCGCCATCCACGGCCGCACGCGCGCCGACCAGTACATGGGCGAGGCGGAATACGACACCATCGCGCTGGTGAAGACGCTGGTGAAGATTCCGGTGATTGCCAACGGCGACATCACGACGCCGCAGAAGGCGAAGTTCGTTCTCGAACACACCCAGGCCGATGGCCTGATGATCGGTCGCGCGGCGCAGGGCAAGCCCTGGCTGTTCCGCGAGATCGAGCACTACCTGAAAACAGGCACGCTGCTGGCATCGCCGGGCGCGACGGAAATTCACGCCATCCTGCGTGGGCACCTCGCCGACCTCTACGATTTCTACGGCGAGGATACCGGCGCCAAGGTCGCCCGCAAACACATCAGTTGGTATACCAAGGGCATCGCCGGCGCAGCGAAATTCCGCCACGCCATGAACCAGCTCACCACCATGGACGCGCAGTTGGCAGCCACCGACGAGTTCTTTTCGACTCAGGTCGCCAACGAGCAAATCGCCTACGAAGAGGCAGCATGAGCAACGACATTTCCGACAGCGTCAAACGGACNNTGCTCGGCATCAATCGCAATACCCTCCGGCGCAAGCTCGCCGATCACGATCTCCTCTGAGGACCCCATGAAAGTACAACAAGCACTGATCAGCGTTTCCGACAAGCATGGCGTGGTCGATTTCGCCCGCGAACTTGCCGCACTCGGCGTGAACATTCTCTCGACCGGCGGCACCGCCAAGCTGCTACGCGACGCCGGCATCAAGGTGACCGACGTCTCCGACTACACCGGCTTTCCCGAGATGCTCGACGGCCGCGTCAAGACGCTGCATCCGAAAGTGCATGGCGGCATCCTCGGCATTCGCGGCAACGCGGAGCACACGGCGACGATGCAGAAACACGGCATCCCGCCCATCGACCTGGTGATCGTGAACCTGTATCCGTTCGCGCAGACGGTGGCGAAGAAGGATTGCACGCTGATCGACGCCATCGAGAACATCGACATCGGCGGCCCGACCATGGTGCGCGCGGCGGCCAAGAACCACGGCAACGAAGCCGGCGGCGTCGGCATCATCACCGAGCCGGCTGACTACGCGCCGGTGCTCGCCGAACTGAAGAGCAACGGCGGCGCGCTGTCGTACAAGACCCGCTTCGCGCTGGCGAAGAAGGCCTTCACCCACACCGCGCGCTACGACGCCGGCATTTCGAACTGGCTGACCAGCCTCGATGCCGACAACAAGCCGACCACCTTCCCGGATCACCTGCAACTGGCCTTCGACAAGGTCGACACCATGCGCTACGGCGAGAACCCGCACCAGCAGGCCGCGTTCTACCGCGAGCCGGTTACCGTGCCGGGCAGCATCGCCAACTACGAGCAGTTGCAGGGCAAGGAGCTGTCGTACAACAACATCGGCGATTCGGACGCGGCCTGGGAATGCGTCAAGGCGTTCGAGACGACTGCTTGCGTCATCGTCAAGCACGCCAACCCCTGCGGCGTAGCCATCGCGCCGACGGCGCTGGGCGCCTATCAGAAGGCCTTCAAGACCGATCCGACCTCGGCCTTCGGCGGCATCATTGCCTTCAACTGCGCTATCGACAAGGCAACGGCCGAAGCGGTTTCCGGCCAGTTCGCCGAAGTCATCATCGCCCCGGAAATCACCGCCGATGCCCGCGCCGTGTTCGCCGCCAAGCAGAACCTGCGCGTGCTGATCGTGCCGCTGGGCAAGGTCGAGGGCACGCTGTTCGACTACAAGCGTGTCGGCGGCGGCCTGCTGGTGCAGACGGCCGACGTGGCGCGCATCGTCGAATCCGACTTGAAGGTGGTGACCAAACGCGCACCGACGCCGCAGGAAATGACCGACCTGCTGTTCGCGTGGCGCGTCGCCAAGTATGTGAAGTCGAACGCCATCGTCTACTGCAAGGACGGCATGACCACGGGCGTCGGCGCAGGCCAGATGAGCCGCGTCGANNGCCGCCATCAAGGCCGAGAACAACGGCCTGACTGTCGCCGGCTCGGTGGTCGCCTCGGATGCCTTCTTCCCCTTCCGCGACGGCCTCGACGTGCTGGCCAAAGCCGGCGCCACGGCCGTCATCCAGCCGGGCGGTTCGGTGCGCGACGCGGAAGTCATCGCCGCGGCCGACGAGCAGAACGTCGCCATGGTCGTCACCGGTTTCCGTCATTTCAGGCACTGACATGAAGCAAGTGATTCGTATCGCCGCGGCCATCGCCACGATCGCCTCGGTCCCCGCGCATGCCGGCACCAACGATCAGAAGGGCTTCTTCGAAGACGCCTGGGATAGCCTGAAGCTGACCTACGATGAGGGCGCGCCTGAGCTGCTGATCCCGACCTACACGTGGCATCTGCCCTTCGCCTATACGCGCGAGAAGATCAACCAGTATCAGAACTTCCCATATGGCCTGGGTTACGGCCGTGGCCGCTACGACGAAAAGGGCAATTACCACGGCGTCTATGCGATGGGCTTTCAGGACTCCCATTTCAAGCCGGAATGGCTGGTCGGCTATGCCTGGAAGACCTACTGGCGGCTCGGTGGCGAAATCAAGGGCGGCCTAGGCTTTACTGTCGGCGTCACTACGCGCGCAGACTACTCGCATTACATGCCGGTGCCGCTGATTTTTCCGGTGGGCTCGATCGAATCCGGTCGCTGGTCGCTGGACGTCGCTTACGTGCCGGGTGGCAAGGGCAACGGCAACGTTATGTTCTTCACCAATAAGTGGCGCTTCGGCGCGGACAAATAGCCATGAAGATTCTGGTCGTTGGCTCAGGAGGCCGTGAACACGCACTCGCCTGGCGCATCGCCCAGGCGCCCGGGTTGCAGAAGGTATTGGTTGCACCCGGCAATGCCGGTACCGCCCACGAACTCGAACTGGAAAACCTGCCGATCACCGATATCGCGGCGCTGGCCGACTATGCNNGGCCCGGAAGCGCCGCTGGCCGCCGGCATCGTCGACGTCTTCCGCGAACGCGGCCTGCGCATCTTCGGCCCAACCAAAGCCGCAGCACAACTGGAAAGTTCGAAGGACTTCTCGAAGCGCTTCATGGCCCGCCACGGCATCCCGACGGCCGAATTCGCCACCTTCGCCGATGTTCAGGCTGCCCATGCCTACGTCGACGTCAAGGGTGCTCCGATCGTCATCAAGGCCGACGGCCTGGCTGCCGGCAAGGGCGTCGTGGTTGCCGTGAATCTCGCCGAGGCACATGCCGCCATCGACATGATGCTGCTCGACAACAAGATGGGCGATGCTGGCGCACGCGTCGTCATCGAGGAATTCCTCGACGGCGAGGAGGCCAGCTTCATCGTCATGGCCGACGGCAAGCACGCGCTGGCGCTGGCCACCAGCCAGGACCACAAGCGGCTTCAGGATGGCGACCTGGGGCCTAACACGGGCGGCATGGGCGCCTATTCTCCGGCGCCGGTCGTCACGCCCGAGATCCACGCGCGGGCGATGCGCGAGGTGATCATGCCGACGCTCCAGGGCATGGAGAAGGACGGCATTCCCTACACCGGCTTTCTTTATGCCGGCCTGATGATCAAGCCGGATGGTTCGCTCAAGGTGCTTGAATTCAACTGTCGCATGGGCGATCCAGAAACGCAGCCGATCATGATGCGGCTGAAGGGCAACTTCATTACCCTGCTCGACGCCGCCATCGACGGCCACCTGGACAAAGTGGATGCCGACTGGGATCGCCGCGTTGCACTCGGCGTCGTGCTGGCTGCCGCCAACTATCCTGAAACGCCCCGGAAGGGCGATGTCATCCACGGCCTGCCGACGACGCACGAGATCGTCGAGGACGTTCACGTCTTCCACGCCGGTACGGCAGCATCCGATCGCGATGTCGTCACCGCCGGCGGCCGCGTGCTGTGCGTCACCGCGCTTGGCGACAATGTCCGGGCGGCGCAAAAACGCGCCTACGAAGCGGTGGACACGATCCGCTTCGACGGCATGCAGTGCCGCCGCGACATCGGCCATCGCGCCATCCGGCGCTAGGCTCGATGCAAGAGTCAGTCGTGGTGGTACGCCAATGAATTCAGAGCTTGTTCACAATTACCTGAGCGATCTCCAAGCGCGCACCGTCGCGGCCCTCGAGAAGATCGACGGCACGCCGTTCCGCCGCGACCCGTGGGGACGCGGCACGGCTTGCGTGATCGAAGAAGGCAATTTCTTCGAACGCGGCGGTGTTAACTTCTCGCACGTCACCGGCGACAACCTGCCTGCTTCCGCCACCGCGCACCGACCCGAACTGGTCGGCCGCAAGTGGGAAGCGATGGGCGTCTCGCTGGTACTGCACCCGCGCAACCCGTATTGCCCGACCAGCCACATGAACGTGCGCTGCTTCATCGCCACCAAGCCTGGCGTCGAACCCGTCTGGTGGTTTGGCGGCGGCATGGACCTGACGCCGTATTACGGCTTCGAGGAAGATGCCGTGCACTTCCACCGCAGCTGCCGCGATGCGTTGGCGCCGTTCGGTGCCGACGTGCATCCGCGCTACAAGAAATGGTGCGACGACTACTTCTTCCTCAAGCACCGCAATGAGGCGCGAGGCGTCGGCGGCATTTTCTACGATGATCTGAATGCCCCAGGTGTTAGCGGTTTCGAGCGCTGCTTCAACCTCACGCGGGCCGTCGGTGACGCCTTCACGAGCGCCTATCTGCCGATCTGTGAAAAACGTCGCGAACTCCCATATGGCGATCGCGAACGCGACTTCCAGGCCTACCGGCGCGGCCGCTATGTCGAGTTCAATCTGGTCTGGGACCGTGGCACGCTGTTCGGCCTGCAATCGGGCGGCCGCACGGAATCGATCCTGATGTCGCTGCCGCCGGTGGTGAAGTGGCGCTACGACTGGCAGCCGGAACCCGGCAGCGCCGAAGCGAAGCTCTACACCGACTTCCTGCCGCCGCGCGACTGGGTTTGAGGCCGCTGGGTCAAGGCGGCCAGCCGATAGTGGCGATCCGCCACGGCTGACTTTTGCAATTCGTTTTCCAGCAAACTCGCCAGCGCGAGATGCGCCTCGGCGGTGGACTCGATCGCCAGCGAAGCTTCGAGATAACTCTGCGCTTTGCCCCAAAGCTGGTTCTGCCGGCACAAACGACCCAGCGTCAGCAGCAGGCTGGCATCGCGCGGATGGCTGTGCAGCCACTTCTCGGCGTGAGCAATGCGGGCAACGACGTCACCGCCCTGGCATTGGCCGTAAGCGGCCGCCAACGTCGAATCCCACTGGTGATCCAGAAATTCCTCGACCAGTTCCGCCGCCTGGCCACAGTCGTCGGCGGCTGCCAGTGCCTGTGCCGCCGCCAGCGCCAGGCGAACTTCCTGCCGATCCTCGGCCGGCATGNNCGCCTTGTGCTTTTCAAGCTGGCGCGTCAGGCGCAGCACTTCCGGCCAGTCGCCGAGCGCCTGCCGCACACGCAGCGACAACCGCAAAATGGCGATATGGCGCCCACCCTCGGCCAGCAACTGATCGACACGTTCCCGCGCCAGGTCGAGATCGTGGCTATCCAGCGCCAATTCGGCCTCGGCCTTCAGGCGCACGGCACGCATGCCAGCCTCGTTGTACAGGAGTCGCTCGCCCCACTCTTTCTTGCGGTCCTCGTCACGCAGCGCGTGCGCCGACCGCAAGGCGATCAGCGACGCCAGGCCGGGCGCATGATTGGCAACGAAGGCGGTTTCCGCACTCTTGATGGCCTGACTGAAGCGACCCTCCTGCCAGTTGAGCACCGCCTCACGCAGGGCGTTGTCGGCGCGGGCCTTGGCCTGTCGCTGACGGAAATTGCTCACCGCCGCCGGCATGCGCACCACCGTCGCCACAGCGTGCAGCAACAGATAGACAATGCCACAGGTGGTGAACACCAGAACGACCAGAAGGTTGAACGACAGTTCGAGCCGCCACGGCGATAGCACCAGCAGCACGTAACCGTCGTTGTGGCGAGCCGCTGCCGCCAGACCGATCGCCAGCGCCGCCAGTATCAGGAACCAGAGCAGGGTACGCATAGGGCTTACTTCTTGTCCCGGGCCAGTTTGAAGTTACGAATGGCATCCAGGGTTTCATTGAGGCCGGGCAACTCGGTACCGACATCCATCGCCTGCATCGCCTTCAACGTCGCCATCGACGACTGCACTGCCTTGGCACTGCCATCAAAGTAGCGCTCCAGCCATTGCTCCCCCTGACGCACGTCTTCACGGAAGCTGCGGCCATCGCGGATCAACAAGGCCAGCCGCGCGTTGACCAGCCGCAGCTTGAGATTCTCGCGCAGGAAGAAGCTCTGGTGAGGCGAGAGCAGCGCCGGATCGACATGACCGGGCGAATCGATCCGTTCGACGCGCACCAGCTGCCGCAACTCGTTCCAGAAATCGAGCGCCAGCGAACGCCAGAAACCCAGTTCCGCCGGCGACCCGGCCGGACGCGTCGGCGCCACCTGCGGCCGCCGCTCGTATGCCAGCGGCAGGGCATCGACGGCAGCGATGATGCCTTCCAGCTTCATCGCCAGGCCCGGCACATCCGCGCCCGGCTGTGACTTCAAGCGTTCGATGTCGCGGCTGATCAGCTTCTGCAATGCCGCCAATTGCGGCCGTCCCGCCCGCGTCAGGCGCGCCTCCGCACCCGACAGCGCGATCAGTGCCGTCTCGACATTGCCAGCCAGGCGCAACTGCTGCGCGGCGGTGCTCACCGCCTGCTCGACCTCGGCCAGCAGACGTTCATCGCTGCTCTTCGACATGTCGCGATAAACCGCGTCGAGCGCGACCTGCTGACCCTGAATCTCCGCCAGTTGCGCTTCCAGTACACCCACTTTCGACTGTAAGGCCGCCTGCGCCTCCTGGGTCTGACGNNGGCCGACTCCAGGCCGACTTCGGACGAACCTCGGGCGACGCGCTGGCAGGAATGTTTTCAGGCAACTCGGGCGTGGTCACGGTAGTACTCCAGAAGACCGGCGATCAGGCCATCGTCGCCCGGGCCGGTCAGAATCACTTCATGGCAGCCAAGCGCGCGGGCGAGGCCGGCGATGCGCTGATGTGGTACGAACAGCGGTGTCTTCTTCAGCCAGGTCTGCCCCAGCTTGCCCACCATGTCCACCAGGTTGCCCAGGCCCTCGCTGCTCGTTACGGTCACCGCATCAAGCCGGCCATCGCCCCACAGCTTGAGGAGCGGTGCCGGATCAAGCGCGGGTTTCTCGCGTCGATAGCAGGCGACATATTCGACTTCGGCGCCCCGCTGCTTCAGCGTGTCGCCCAGCAATTCGCGGCCACCGTCGCCGCGGAATATCACCACGCGCTTGGCCGTCATGTCCTGCAATTCCGGCAACGCCAGCAACGCCTCCGAATCGAAGCGCCGCTGCGGCGCCACCACATCGGTAATGCCAAACTTTGCCAGTGCCATTTCACTGCTCTTGCCCACCGTCGCCACCCGCAGGTGCGCCGGCCAGGTCCGCCGCGCGAGCAGCACTGCCAGCGATTTCTCCACCGCGTTCGGGCTGACGAAGCAGGCCCAGTCGAAGCTGTCGAGGGCAATCGCAACATCCATGAGCAGATTGGGATCGTCGACATCGAGAATCGCCAGAAC
>PMIH01000287.1 GCA_003158255.1 Rhodocyclaceae bacterium | reverse complement strand
CGCCGGCGGCCCAATATCAGCACAAGCGGATATCTGGAGCATTCTTCATGAGCGAACCCCTGATCGTCGTTTGTCCCCATTGCCACGCCGCCAACCGCGTGCCCGCCGACCGCCTGGGCGCAGGCGGCACCTGCGGCAAATGCAAGTCCGCCCTGTTCGCTGGCGAGCCGCTGGAGCTGGATCAGGCCGCCTTCGACATTCATGCCGCCCGTTCCGACCTGCCGCTGGTGGTTGATTTCTGGGCGCCCTGGTGCGGCCCCTGCCGCTCGATGGCACCGGCCTTCGCCCAGGCCGCGCGGGCGCTCGAACCTCGTTACCGACTGGCCAAGGTCAATACCGAAGTCGAGCAGAGCCTCGCCGCCCGCTTCGGCATTCGCAGCATTCCGACCATCGCCGTTTTCAAACACGGTCGCGAAATCGCGCGCCAGGCCGGCGCGATGGACGCCGCCTCACTCTCGCGCTGGATCCAGTCGGTCGCATGACGAGCGGGCGGTAGAATGCCGCCCATGCAAGACAGTCTTCTCCAGCGCAGCCTCACCGCCGTCTGGCACCCCTGCACGCAGATGAAGCAGCACGACAGCGGCGATTTGCCGCTCCTGCCCATTGCCTGCGGCGAAGGGCCGTGGCTGGTCGGCACGGACGGCCAGCGCTGGCTCGATGGCATCAGTTCCTGGTGGGTCAATCTCTTCGGCCACTGCAACCCGCGCATCAACGCGGCGCTACGCGATCAACTGGAGACACTGGAGCACGTGCTGCTCGCCGGCTGCACGCATGCGCCGGTGGTGGAACTTTCCGAACGGCTCTCGGCACTCACCGGCGGCGAACTCGGCCACTGCTTCTACGGCTCCGACGGCGCCTCGGCCACCGAAATCGCGCTCAAGATGTCGGCGCACTATTGGCGCAATGTCGGCCGACCGAAGAAGAACCGCTTCGTCAGTCTCGCCGGTGGCTACCACGGCGAGACGGTCGGCGCGCTCGGCGTCACCGACATCGCCATTTTCCGCGACGCCTACGCGCCGCTGGTGCGCGGCGCGACGGTACTGCGCTCGCCCGACGCGCGCCTGGGCGCCGATGCCGCTCCCGTCGCCGCTGCCGCGCTGGAAGCGCATCTTCAAGCGCACCATGACGAATCCGCCGCGCTGATCGTCGAACCGCTGGTTCAATGCGCCGCCGGCATGGCCATGCACGATCCGGAGTACCTGCGGGTTGCCCGCACGCTGTGCGACCGATACGACGTCCATTTGATCTGCGACGAAATCGCCGTTGGCTGCGGCCGTACCGGCACCTTCTTCGCCCACGAGCAGGCCGGCATCCGGCCGGATTTCCTGTGCCTGTCAAAAGGCATCACGGGCGGCTACCTGCCGCTTTCCGTCGTGATGACGCGCGACAGCATTTACCAGGCCTTCTACGACGATGCCACCGCGCGCGGCTTCCTGCATTCGCACTCCTACACCGGCAATCCTCTGGCCTGCCGGGCGGCGCTGGCGACGCTCGACCTCTTCGCGCAGGACGATGTGCTCGCCACCAATGTCGAACGCGGTAACCGCATCGAGGCACTGCTGCGGCCGCTGGCCGGCCAGCCACAGGTGCGCCACTATCGGCATCGCGGCATGATCTTCGCATTCGATGTCGATGCGGATGCCGACTTCGGCCGCCGTTTCTACCGCGCCGCGCTGTCACGCGGCGCGCTGCTGCGACCGATCGGCAACACGGTGTATTTAATGCCGCCCTACGTGCTCACCGACAACGAAATCGAACTGCTTTGCCGCGTGGTTGGCGAAGCGCTGGACGAGGCCCTGATGCCATGAGCAATGTAACGAATTTCGGCGACCAACTGACCGAACTGAAAGGACAAGGCCTGCTGCGGCGCCGTCGCCTGGCCGGCACCGCCTGCGGACCGGAAATGCTGATCGACGGCAAGCCGGTGCTCTCCTTCGCCAGCAACGACTACCTCGGCTTGGCCTCGCATCCGCACTTGATCGACGCTGCGACGCAGGGCATGTTGCGCTGGGGCGTCGGCGCCGGCGCATCGGAATACCTTGGCGGCCACTTTCCGCCGAACCGCGACCTGGAAACGCAACTCGCGACCTTCGTCGGCGCCGATAAGGCGTTGCACTTCGCCACCGGCTACATGGCCAACATCGGCATCGTGCCGGCGCTGGCCGGACGTGGCGACATTCTCTTCGCCGACAAGCTCAACCATGCCTCGCTGATAGACGCCGTGCGCCTGTCGCTGGCCGAGAACCACCGTTATCCGCATCTCGACCTCTCCGTGCTGGAAGGGCAACTGGCGGCGAGCCGGGCCAAGCACCGCCTGATCGTCACCGACGCCGTCTTCAGCATGGATGGCGACATGGCGCCGCTGCCGGAACTGCTGGCGCTGGCCGATCGCTTCGATGCCTGGCTGCTGGTGGACGACGCCCACGGTTTCGGCGTCCTCGGCCCGCAGGGGCGCGGCACGGCGGCGCACTTCGGCCTCAAGCCGACCGGCCGCCTGATCGTCATGGGCACGCTCGGCAAGGCAGCCGGCGTCTCCGGCGCCTTCGTCGCCGGCGATGCAGATGTCATCGACTGGCTGGAGCAATCGGCGCGCACGGCCATCTTCACTACCGGCGTACCACCAGCACTGACTTTCGCGCTGCTGGAAAGCCTCAAGCTGATCGAGGCCGGCGATGGCCTGCGCACGCACTTGCAAACGCTGATCGCCCGGCTGCGCGCCGGCTTGCAACCGATCTGCGTCCGGGCCGGCTGGCACCTGCCGCCGTCGACGACCGCCATTCAGCCCCTCATCATCGGCGGCAACGACGAGACCCTGGCGGTGGCCGATGCCCTGCTCGAACGCGGCATCTGGGCGCCGGCGATCCGGCCGCCGACCGTGCCGGCGGGCGAGGCGCGGCTGCGCATTTCCCTTTCCGCCTCGCACGGCGAAATGCAGATCGACGAACTGATCACCGCGTTGGCGGCAATCGCGCTTTGAAGGAGCTGATCTTCCTCGCCGGCTGGGGGTTCGACAGCCGCGTCTGGCAGCCTGTCGCCGAGCGGCTGGCGGGCGAATTCCGCATCGGCTACGACCTCGACGCCGCGACGGATGGCGCCATCGTCTGTGGCTGGTCGCTCGGTGCGATGCGTGCGCTAAAGTCAGCCATGGTGGCACGCCGAGTACTGGTGGGAGCAACGCCGCGCTTTGTCCAGGCGCCCGACTGGCCCTGCGCCCAGCCGCCCGAGCTGCTGGACAGTTTCGCCACCGCCGTCGCCGCCGATCCGCACGCCGCCCTGCGCCGATTTTCAGCGCTCTTGAACCAGGGCGACGCGCACGCTCGCGACATCACTCGCCAAATGCACGATCTCCTGCGCGAACGAATCCTCGACGCCTCGACACTCACCGATGGCCTCGCCGAACTGCGTGACACGGACCTGCGAGCGTCAGTCATGGCGGTACGCCTCCCCACGCTGCTCGTGCACGGCGAGCACGATCCGCTGATGCCGCTGGCCGCCGCGCAATGGCTCGCCGGCCACATGCCGAATGCGCGCATCGAAGTCTTCCCAGGCGCCGCCCATGCGCCCTTCCTGTCGCAGCCCGAGCGATTCGCAGAACTGCTGAAACGATTTGCCGATGAGTAAGCACGCCGTCCGTCGCGCCTTCGACCGCGCTGCCGTCAGCTACGACTCGGCCGCAACGCTGCAACGGCGCGTCTGCGAACTACTGCTGGCCGAACTGCCTGACACACCGCCCACCGCCATTCTCGACGCCGGCTGCGGCACAGGCTATGCGCTCGGTCTGCTGGCGGCACGCTGGCCGAACTCGCAAATCGTCGCCGCCGACTTCGCGCCATCCATGGTCACCACCGCCGGTGGCGGCATCTGCGCCGACATCGAAGCGCTGCCCTTCGCCGACGCCAGCTTCGACCTCTACTGGTCGAGCCTGAGCTTCCAGTGGTGCGACACCCGCCGCGCCGTGACCGAAGCTGCGCGAGTACTGACGCCAGGCGGCCACCTGGCCGTCAGCAGCCTCGCACCGGGCACGCTGGCGGAACTCGACATTGCCTTCGCCGGCACCGATGGCCATCGTCACGTGCTCCGCTTTCCGCCCGCCGACGCCCTCGCAGTTGCCTGTGCCGATGCCGGACTACAGGCAGTGCAACTCGAACGACGCACGCTGCGCTTTCACCATGACACGCTGGCGACACTCTTGCGCGAACTGAAGGCGCTCGGCGCCAACCAGGTCGGCGCCGGACGCCGGCCGGGCTTGATGGGGCGGCGAACCTGGCGCACCATTGAAGAACGGTATGAGTCGCTGCGGGAACTTGCCGGCCTGCCCACCACTTTCGAGGTGATCCTATGCTCCGCCATCAAGCCTATTTCGTAACCGGCACCGACACCGAAGTGGGCAAGACCTTCGCCACCTGCGCCCTGCTGCACGCCGCGCGCCAGAAGGGCCTCCAGGCCATCGGCATGAAGCCGATCGCGGCCGGTGTCGATGCCGACGGGCGCAACGACGACGTCGAGCAACTAATCGCCGCCAGTTCGCTCGCGGCACCGCGCGAACTCGTCAACCCCTACTGCTTCGATGCGCCCGTGGCCCCGCACATCGCTGCGGCGGTCGAGGGACAAATCATCGACGCCGGGCGCATCGCCGCCGCGGCCCGGGACCTCGCGAGCGACGTCGATCTATTGCTGGTCGAGGGCGTCGGCGGCTTCCGGGTGCCGCTCGGCGACGACTTCGACAGCGCCGACCTGGCGGATCGCCTCGACCTGCCCATCATCCTGGTTGTCGGCCTGCGCCTAGGCTGCCTCAACCACGCCCTGCTCACCGCCGAAGCGATCCAGACGCGCGGCCTTTTGCTGGCCGGCTGGATCGCCAACTGCGTCGATCCGGACATGCCCTGGCCGGAAGAAAACGT
>PMIH01000283.1:3315-10075 GCA_003158255.1 Rhodocyclaceae bacterium | reverse complement strand
ATCTGGCCGTCGGTAATCGAAATGACGTTGGTCGGCACGAAGGCGGAAACGTCGCCCGCTTGAGTTTCGATCACCGGCAGCGCGGTCAGCGAACCGGTCTTGCCCTTGACTGCCCCCTTGGTTAATTTCTCGACCCAAGCCTCGGAAACGCGCGCCGCGCGCTCCAGAAGACGCGAGTGCAGGTAGAAAACGTCGCCCGGGTAGGCTTCACGGCCCGGCGGGCGGCGCAGCAACAGGGAAATCTGACGGTAAGCCCAGGCCTGCTTGGTCAAGTCGTCATAAATGATCAGAGCATCCTGGCCGCGGTCGCGGAAGTACTCGCCCATGGTGCAACCGGAGTAGGGCGCGATAAATTGCAGCGCGGCAGACTCGGCCGCGGTGGCCGCGACGACGATGGTGTAAGCCATGGCGCCGTATTCTTCGAGCTTGCGCACCACGTTCATGACCGAAGACGCCTTCTGGCCGATGGCGACGTAGATACAAATCAGGTCCTTGCCCTTCTGGTTGATGATGGTGTCGATCGCCACCGCCGTCTTGCCGGTCTGGCGGTCGCCGATGATCAGCTCGCGCTGACCGCGGCCGATGGGCACCATAGCGTCGACGGACTTGAGACCCGTTTGTACCGGCTGCGACACGGACTTACGCCAGATCACGCCCGGCGCCACCTTTTCGATCTTGTCGGTCTCCTTGGCATTGAGCGGGCCTTTACCGTCAATCGGCTGACCGAGCGCATTGAGTACGCGACCGATCAGTTCAGGGCCGACTGGCACCTCAAGAATACGGCCGGTCGTCTTGACGACGTCGCCTTCGGTAATATGCTCGTATTCGCCGAGCACGACGGCGCCGACGGAGTCGCGCTCAAGGTTGAGCGCCATGCCAAAAGTGTTGCCGGGAAATTCCAGCATTTCGCCCTGCATGACGTCGGCCAAGCCGTGCACGCGGCAGATGCCATCGGTAACCGACACGACAGTGCCCTGGGTACGGACTTCGGTCGCCCCCTGTAGGTTCTGGATCTTGTTCTTGATCAGTTCGCTAATCTCTGACGGATTCAACTGCATTGAATTTCTCCTAACTGTTCAGGGCCACACGCATCGCTTCGAGCTTGCCACTGACCGAGGTATCGAGCACCTGATCGCCAACTACTGCCTTGATGCCGCCGATCAATTCCGGATTCACTACTACCGATAGTTGCAGGCGACCGAAACGGGTCTCAAGCAGTGCCTTGAGACTCTGCACCTGGGCATCATCGAGAGCGAAAGCGGAGTGGATAACCCCTTCCTTGACGCCCTCGTCGCTGCGTTTCATCGCGTCGAACTGCGCCGAGATTTCGGGCAAGCAGGAAAGACGGCCGTTTTCGCAAAGCACGTGGATGAAACTGCCCATCTCGGCGCCGCTACCACCAGCCGTACGGAATAAATCCTCGACCTGAGCGGGTGCCACATTCGGATTGCCAATTAGCGCGCTGGCCTGCGGATCACTGGCAAGCCGGGCCAGGCTGGCCAAGGCGTCAGACCAGGCGGGCAATGCCTGCCGTTCCCGTGCCAAGCGAAAAGAAGCCTCGGCATAAGGTCTGGCAATGGTGGCGATCTCTGCCATTTCTCAGAGCTCCTGCTTGAGAGCGGAAAGCATGTCGGCGTGTGCCGCGGCATTGACTTCGCGACGCAGGATCTTTTCCGCACCGGCAACTGCCAGGTCAGCCACGCGCTCGCGCAACACCTGCTTGGCACGCTCGGCCTCCTGCGCAATTTCCGCTTTCGCGGAAACAACCACCTTGTCAGCCTCGACGCGGGCTGCTGCCTTGGCGTCCTCAATGATCTGCAGGGCTCGGCGCTCGGCCTGGGCAAGCACCTCGGCGGACTTGTCCTTCGTCTCACGCAGTACTTCGGCCGAACGGCGGGAGGCCAACTCAAGATCGAGCTTGCCGCGCTCGCCTGCGGCGAGACCTTCGGCAATGGTCTTCTGGCGATTGTCGATGGCGGTCCGGAGCGGCGGCCAGACGAACTTGACCGTGAACCAGATGAAGATGGCGAAAGCGACCGCTTGGGATATAAGGGTCAGATTGATGTTCATGATTCCACCGCTGGTGGTCGGAAAGGGATCTCAGCCGACGCAGTTAGTGAATNNGCGTCGATCAGGCCGAGCAGCAGAAAGACCTTGGCCTGAAGCGTCGGCATCATTTCGGGCTGACGGGCAGCGGCTTCAAGGAAACGGCTCGCCATGATGCCGATGCCGATACAGGCGCCGGCGGCGCCGAGGCCGATGATGAGGCCGATGCCGATGCCAGTGTAGGCTTGAATCATCGCCAGGTATTGAAGCTTGTCCATTGTCGCTTTCCTTTCGTTTACTGATTGGGGGGTTAATTGAAGACGGGTAGAAATCGGGTCAGTGGCTCTCGTGTGCCATCGACAGGTAGACCACGGTGAGCATCATGAAAATGAATGCTTGCAGAACGACGATCAGGATATGAAAGATCGCCCAGCCGGCACCAAGAATGGCGCCAAAGATGGTACCGGCCCAACCTGTGGCTGCCCAAAGACCGAGCAGCAGAAAGATGATTTCGCCCGCGTACATGTTGCCGTAAAGCCGCAGGGAGTGCGACAGGGGCTTGGATACGTACTCGATGACGTTAAGCAGGAAATTGGCCGGCCAGAGAAGCGGGTTGCTGCCAAACGGCGAGCAGAACAATTCATGAATCCATCCACCCAGACCCTTGACTTTGATGCTGTAAAAGATCATCAGGAACCAGACAGCGAGCGCCAAGGCAAACGTGGTGTTGACGTCGGCTGTGGGCACACCGCGGAAATGTTCGAGGCCAAGCACGTGCTCATAGAAGGCTGCCATCCAGTCGACTGGCAGGAAATCCATGGCATTCATTAGTAGCACCCAGACGAAGACCGTCAGCGCGGCCGGAGCGACGAAACTATGCCGATCGCCATGGAACATGCCCTTGACCTGATCGTCCACGAACTCGATCGTCAGTTCGACGAACGCTTGGCGCCGTCCCGGAACCCCCGAGGTGGCGCCGCGCACGACCCACCAGAGGAAACCGAAGGCAAGCACGCCGAGCAACATCGACACGGCGATCGTATCGACATGCAATACCCAGAAATCGCCGGTGTCGATCGGATGCTGGAGGAACGTCAAATGATGGCTGATGTAGGACGTCGGGGTCAGCGTTGATTCTGCGGCAGACATGTCAAACCTTAGAGGAATTCAGTTGATCATCAGATACTACAAATCCCAGTCCCGACAGCAGGACCGAACCCATGAAGGTACCCATAAACGCTAGCACCACCATGTCACGGTAGGCCGCAAACACCAGCCACAACAGCAACACGATGACAATCACCTTGGCGGCCTCGGCACGCAACGCAATTCTCACCGCACCGCCAGAGCTTCTCGCCCGGGGGCCGGAAAACAGCGCGAACACAAGAACGCCAACCACACCAATTCCACCACCCAGTGCCGCCGACAGAAAACCTGCGCTTCCGGCCAGCACGCCCGCAACTATGGCCAATCCAATGCTTGTTACCGCCTGCCAAGCCATGGTGACGCGAAACGACTTGCTGATCCACGCTAATGCTTCCGCTCGCATTCGCCCCCCCTACAGCCCCATAAAAAAATGTGTGCCAGAGGAAAAACAATTTAATTTTAACGGTAGCTTATACAACACGTCAATCGTTGCACTGCAAAACCCATTTTGCAAAACAGTTTTCTTTCTGCCGCCATGACCTTACTCAAACCCCGGCAAAGGCCGCCTCGATCTCGGCGAACGTGCGCGCCACCTCGTGTGTAGTAAGCTCCACCCCCAGTTGGCGGGCAATCTGGGAAGCGGAGAAAATCCCGCGTAGGGTTTGCTTGTTGGCCTCCCTGTCTTCTTCCACCACCAACGTGTGCTGGCGGCCGCAGGCCTCCAACGTGGCGACGATGTGGCCGACTTCAGAACGCTCGACGTCACTCATCTTGATCGCCTCCATGTCCTCCAGATTGGTCATGACGTCGCGAACTTCCAGTTCCTCACGCTTGGCATTGCGCGCCTGGGCAACGCGTACCGGCTTCTCGCCCAAGAGGTCGCGAGCGGTGACCACTCCCGAGATGCGGCCATTCTTTTCCACCACCAATAGCAGGCGTACCCCACGCAGCAACATGTGCTGGTTGGCCTGTTGTAGATTCTCCTGCGGTGTAACCGTAGCCGGCGGAATTCGGGTCAGGTCGGTCATGACTTCGATAGCAGGCGAATTGACATGCACGAAGGTGGGATTGAGGGCACCGCCAACGTAGCAACCGCCGGCACAAACCGGCACTTGCGGCAAGGATTTATATCGATCTTTGATCATGGTTGTCTCCTGCTTCAGTGGGTCGATCAAGCCGATATTCTATGCATTTCCACGCAGTCGGAGCAGGAGTCCATCCAATTGATCCAGACTGCCAAAGCGAATGGTCAGGCTGCCGGCACCCTTGCGGTTGGCTGCAATCTTGACAGTTGCACCCAGGCTGTCTGCAAGGTCTTCTTCCAGCCGCTCGAGATCACGGTCGGTTGCTTTGCTGGCGGCCTTCCTCGCCGGTGGATTTAGCTCTTTGGCAACCGCGCGCTCGGTATCGCGCACTGACCAGCCCTTTTCGACAACCACACTGGCCACCCGGCCCTGCTCGCTCTTGGCCAGCGGCAGCAATGCCCGGGCATGGCCCATCTCGATATCGCCCGCCATCAGCATGTCCTGGGCCGGTTTGGCCAGTTGCAGCAGGCGCAGCAAGTTCGAAGCCGCCGAACGGGAGCGACCAACGGCATCGGCTGCCTCTTGGTGTGTCATGCCAAACTCATCGATCAAGCGCTGCAAACCAGCCGCTTCCTCAAGCGGATTGAGGTCCTCGCGCTGGATGTTTTCGATCAGCGACATCGCCAGCACTGCCTCGTCCGGAATGTCGCGGACCAGTACCGGCACCTCGGTCAGCCCGGCAATTTGAGAGGCGCGCCACCGCCGCTCGCCAGCGATGATTTCGTAGCGGCCGGCGGACACAGAACGCACCGAAATCGGTTGAATCAGGCCCTGAGCCTTGATCGACGCTGCCAGCTCTTCCAGCGAGCCCGGATCCATCCGCGTACGGGGCTGGTACTTGCCCGGCTGAAGGGCGCCGACGGGCAGCATTGCCTGGCGACTGGAATCAGGCGTGTTGTTGGCCGCCAGCAGCGCATCGAGGCCGCGACCCAAGCCTTTCAGTTTTGGTGGATTCATGGTTCTATTCTTCCCTCCAGGAATTGACGCGCTCGATCATCTCGGCGGCAAAATTGAGATAGGCTTGGGCACCCTTCGACGTCCTGTCGAAAAGGACGCCGGGCAGGCCGTAGCTAGGCGCTTCGGCCAAACGGACATTACGCGGTACCAGGGTCTTGAAAACCTTATCCCCAAAATGCTCTTCCAATTGGGCTGACACCTGGTTCGACAGCGTCGAGCGCGGATCGAACATCACGCGCAGCAAGCCGATGATCTTCAGGTCCCGATTCAGGTTGGCATGCACCTTCTTGATCGTATTTACCAGATCCGACAAGCCTTCAAGCGCGAAATATTCGCATTGCATCGGAATGATGACGCCATGGGCCGCGCACAGGCCATTCAGCGTCAGCAAGGACAGCGATGGCGGACTGTCAATCAAGACAAAGTCATATTCGCCCACATGTTCGGCAAGGGCTTCTTTGAGGCGCATTTCGCGCCGGTCCAGTTCAACCATTTCGATCTCGGCGCCAGCCAGATCGCGATTGGCTGGCAGCACGTCGTAACCGCTGGCTTCGGCACGGATACGAACGTCCGAAAGCGATGCCAACCCGACGAGCAGGTGATAGACCGAACGCTGCAAGTCGCCCTTGTCTACACCGCTACCCATGGTGGCATTGCCCTGAGGATCAAGGTCGACCAACAGCGTTCGCTGGCCTTGCAGAGCCAGGGCCGCCGCAAGGTTTACTGAAGTGGTAGTCTTGCCGACCCCGCCTTTCTGGTTGGCAATGGCGAAGATATGCATCAAATTTTCTCCAGGACAATCAGGTGTCGTTCCGCGTCCAGACCCGGAACAGTCAGCTTTATGGCATTGGCAAGCCGCCAATCGGGGGGAAGTTGGTCAATCTCCGTTTGCGGATACGCGCCTTTCATGGCCAATAGCCGCCGCGTCAAATGACCCGCCATTCGAACAAAATCGGCGAGATCGGCAAATGCACGGGAGATTGCAGCATCGAAAGTGCCCGTCATTAGCTCGATTCGGCCGCAGTGAATGCCTACATTGGCAAGCCCCAGCTCGATTTTGACCTGTTGCTGAAAGGCAGCTTTCTTCTGGCTGGCTTCTGCTGAGGTAATCTGAAGATCGGCTTGGCAGATGGCCAAAGCCAGCCCGGGTAGGCCGCCACCGCTGCCGACATCTACCAGCGTTTTGTAGTTGCCGAGGTGCCGCAGTACCGCCAGCGAATCGAGCAGATGGTGCGTAACCATCTGTTCCGGGTCGCGAATGGCCGTCAGGTTGTACACCCGATTCCACTTCGTCAGCAGGGCAAGGTAAGCCGTCAGCTTCTCCTCGACAGCCGCAGGCAAAGCCAACCCGAGTGCAACGACACCCTCGTGCAGGTTCATGCTGCCGCCCTTGCCTTCTTGAGATGAACTAGCAGCAGGGAGATCGCAGCTGGCGTCACCCCCTGAATGCGCGAAGCCTGCCCGAGTGTTTCCGGTTTGTGCTGGTTGAGTTTTTGCTGGACTTCGATCGACAGTCCACGCACCGC
>PMIH01000283.1:0-3282 GCA_003158255.1 Rhodocyclaceae bacterium | reverse complement strand
ACGCAACAGGTCGAACAAGAGATATTCCCTCTCCAGCGGTTTGCCGATCACGCGTACAGCATCGGCATCGGCAATCAGGCGTGGATTGATCCAGGTGTCACGTAAACGCTGAACCTCGCGGCCGATCGCGTCGCGCTTACGGCAAAAATACTGCCAGCGGGCGTCGTCAACCAACTGCAGTTCGCGACCGATCTCAGTCAAGCGCAGGTCGGCGTTGTCTTCACGCAGGCTGAGGCGGTATTCGGCACGACTGGTGAACATGCGATACGGCTCGGAAACGCCACGGGTGACAAGGTCGTCGACCATCACGCCCAAATAGGCTTGGTCGCGGCGTGGCGCCCACGGCCCAAGTTCCCGGGACTGACGGGCAGCATTCACTCCGGCGAGCAGTCCTTGAGCAGCCGCCTCCTCATAACCCGTGGTGCCATTGATCTGGCCAGCGAAGAACAGACCCGAAATCGACTTGGTTTCCAGCGAGGCCTTGAGGTTGCGCGGATCGAAATAGTCGTACTCGATCGCATAGCCGGGCCGGGTGATGTGGACATTTTCCAGGCCGCGGATCGAGCGGACCATGGCAAGCTGGACATCGAATGGCAGGCTGGTCGAAACCCCTTGCGGGTAGTACTCATGAGTCGTCAGACCTTCGGGTTCCAGGAAGACTTGATGTTCGTCCTTGCCGGCAAACTTGTGGATCTTGTCTTCAATCGACGGACAATAGCGCGGCCCCACGCCTTCGATGACGCCGGTAAACATTGGCGATCGATCGAGCCCGGCGCGGATGATGTCGTGGGTGCGTGCGTTGGTGTGCGTGATCCAGCAAGGCACTTGTTGCGGATGCTGGTCAGCCGAACCCAAAAAGGAAAANNGCTGCAATTCACGCAGGCGTTGCGCCAAAGTCAGCGATGGTGGATCGCCGAATCGGCCGGCCCGGTAGTTTTTCAGGCCGACATGGACCAGGCCGTTCAGGAAGGTGCCCGCTGTCAGCACAACAGCCGGGGCCTCGAAGCGAATGCCGAGTTGCGTCACCACGCCGGTGACGCGATCACCCTGAACCGTCAGATCATCGGCCGCCTGCTGAAAGAGCGTCAGATTGGGCTGACTTTCCAGCCGACTGCGGATGGCCTGCTTATACAACTGGCGATCGGCCTGGGCGCGAGTGGCGCGGACCGCGGGCCCCTTGGAGGCATTGAGGATACGGAACTGGATGCCTGCCTCATCGGTAGCCGCCGCCATCGCGCCACCAAGCGCATCGACCTCCTTGACCAGATGGCCTTTGCCAATGCCGCCAATGGACGGGTTGCACGACATGGCGCCAAGCGTCTCGATGTTGTGTGTCAGAAGCAGCGTCTGCGCGCCGGTCCGCGCCGCGGCCAAAGCCGCCTCGGTGCCAGCATGGCCACCACCGATCACTATGACGTCAAAGCGAGTTGGGAATCGCATTTCCGGCGAGATTCAGTGAAGGCTAATGCCCGCGACAGCGGGGGGTTACGTCGGAACTAAAACGGGCTGGAAACAACATTAAGGCGTCGTCTTGGTGGCTGCGAAAAAGAGGCGCAATGATACGCCCCTCGTTGTCGGTTTTGCTGTTTCACGTGAAACAGCGGCTGTGCGGTTTCACGTGAAACAAAGTTCAACGTTTGCCGCCGAATCCCAAATAGCTTTCAATGACCTTCGGGTTGTCCTGCAACTGCTCGCTGGGGCCGGAAAGAGCCACCTCACCGGTCTCCAAGACATAGCCACGGTCAGCAAGCCGAAGCGCCGCTCGCGCGTTCTGCTCAACCAATAAGATCGCCACGCCCGCCTTGCGCAAGTTGCCGAGCACATGGAATATCTCGCGCACGATCAGCGGAGCCAACCCCAAGCTGGGCTCATCGAGCATTAACAGCCTGGGCTTGGCCATCAACGCCCGACCCACCGCGAGCATTTGTCGCTCCCCGCCCGAAAGCGTGCCGGCGTATTGCTCCCGCCGCTCCAGCAGCCGCGGGAAGATTCGATATACCTCGACCATTGTCTCCGCCTCGTCGCGGTGACCAAGTCGGCGGCGCATGAATGCCCCCAACAGCAGGTTATCCTCGACGCTCATCTCGCCGAACAGTTCGCGCTTCTCGGGCACCAGCGTCATGCCCATCGCAACCATGCGTTCGACTTCAATCTCTTGCGATATTGAACCGAGAAAGGAAACGCTTCCCGAACTGCGCGGCAACAAACCCATAATCGAGGAAAGCAGCGTGGTCTTCCCGGCACCGTTCGGACCAATGACGGTCACGATCTCCCCCGCCCGCACCTTCAGCGATACATGGTGCAGGGCTTCGACCTTGCCGTAGGCGACGCAGAGGTCATCGACATCGAGAATCACCGGCTGTTCCATCAGTCGACCCCGCCAAGATAGGCCTCGATCACATCCGGATTCTGCTGCACCTGTTCCGGCAACCCCTCGGCGATCTTCTCGCCGAACTCCATCACCACCACGCGATCGGCAAGGCCCATGACGAAGTCCATATCGTGTTCCACGAGGAGGACGCCCATGCCTTCGTCGCGCAGGCGGCGCAACAAATCAGCCAACGCTTGCTTTTCCAAGTAGCGCAGCCCGGCCGCCGGTTCGTCAAGTAGCAGCAGGCTCGGGTCGGTCGCCAACGCCCGCGCGATCTCGACTGTTCGTTGCTGTCCCAACGCCAAACTGCCCGCTGGATCGAACAGGTGTTCGGTGAGCCCGACGCGCTCGACCTGCCGGGCCGCCTCGGCCAGCAATCTGCCCTCCTCCGCCCTGTCGATACGCAATGCCGCCGCAACCACGCCCTTTTTGCCACGCAAGTGGGCGCCGATAGCCACGTTTTCCAGCACCGTCATGGCTGACAACAGCCGAACGTGCTGGAACGTCCGGCCCATGCCCAAGCGGGCAATTGCACGCGATGGTCTGCCATCGACCCGCTCGCCGAAAAAATGCACTTCGCCCGACGTGAGCGGGTCGACGCCCGTGATTAGATTGAACAATGTGCTCTTGCCAGCGCCGTTCGGTCCGATCAAGGCGAGAACCTCACCGGCAGCGACCGTCAGACTCATGTGATTGTTGGCCGTCAGCCCGCCGAACTTCTTCACGACATCCTTCACTTCGAGCAATAGCGTTCCGGGCGCCGGCTTGACCCGCCGTGGCAGCGCTTCCGCCGCCCGCAATTGCCGCGGCCCGGCCTTGACCGGCACCAGCCGACCAATCACCGGCCAGAGCCCGTCCCGAGCCCGATGAAGAACAAAGATCATCAGGAGACCAAAGACAATGATCTCGAA
>PMIH01000134.1 GCA_003158255.1 Rhodocyclaceae bacterium | reverse complement strand
CCGTCGGCGCTGTAGATGCGGAGCGGGATTTTCGGTCGGTAGTCGGTTAAGACGTCAAGCGAGGGAAGCTGCGGGTAGGCCAGAATGACCAGGATGCCGCCAAGGGCAAGGGCGATCAGCAATCCGCCGGCAAGCAGAGCGACAGGCAATAGTACCCAACGCAGACGATTGGACGATGGAAGCGTCAAGGTGAGCTCAATGGAGAGAAGCGGGAATGAGGCGGGCGAATTATATCGGGCGGTATTTCATGGCTGACGAGGAAATTACCCTAAAATATTTCCCTTTACACCCGATATAGTTGTTGATAGCATTTGAAGTGAAATATGCGTAACTCATCTAAGTCAAGGTTCTAAAAGGGAAATCTCTTGCAGATCGATCTTTCGATCTTTAACCCGAAAGCCCGTCCCTTGATTGGGCTGGACATCAGCACGTCTGCAATCAAGATGGTCGAGCTGACGGAAAGTTCCAAGGGCGAGTATCGACTCGAGCGCTACGCGGTCGAGTACCTGCCCAAGGACGCGGTTGTCGATGGCAATATTGCTAACCTCGAAAGCGTCTCCGAGTCGGTTCGCCGCTGCTGGAAGCGCCTTGGGACCTCNNGAAACGGAAATGGAAGTTCAGGTCGAGTCGGAAGCGAATCAGTACATTCCCTTCGCGCTGGATGAGGTCAACCTGGACTTTCAGGTGATCGGGCCGGTGGCGTCAAGTCCCGACGAAGTCGAAGTGCTGATTGCCGCTTCACGCAAGGAAAAGGTGGAGGATCGGGTGGCCTGTGCCGAAGCCGCAGAATTGAAGCCGCTGGTGATGGATGTCGAATCCTTTGCCGTCCAGGCCGCATTCAATCTGGTGCTTGCCCAATTGTCGGGCAAGAAAGACGATCAGGTCGTTGCTTTGGTGGATGTCGGCGCTGTTGCAACCAAAGTGATGGTTATGCGCGGAGACCAGTTGGTCTATAGCCGGGAGCAGGCGTTTGGTGGCAACCAGCTCACGCAAGACATCATGCGTGCCTACGGCATGAGCAATGAAGAAGCCGAGGCGGTAAAGCGTTCCGGTGCCGGACCCGAAAACTACGAGCCGGAACTGTTGCGCCCATTTGTCGAGAATTTGGCGCAGGAAGTGTCGCGCGCACTGCAGTTCTTCTTCTCGTCAACGCAGTTCAATCAGGTGCATCACATTTGCTTGGCAGGTGGCTGCGCGGCGATTCCCGGGATTGACGAAATCGTGGCGACGCGGACTCAGGTGCCGACGGTTATTGCCAACCCGTTTGCCGGCATGGTGCCGTCGTCACGGGTACGGCCAAGACAGTTNNTGGCTTTGAGGAGGTTTGATCAGTGATCAGGATCAACCTACTGCCCCATCGCGCAGAAAAGCGCAAGGCAAGGCGAGAGCAGTTCTATGCCTTGGGTGCGCTAATGCTGTTGCTTGGCGGCATTATCTGGTTCGTCGGGTTTACTGCCATCAACGGCTACATCTCCAGCCAGGAAAGCAAGAACGCCTTCCTCACCACCGAGATTGCGGCGCTCGATAAACAGATCGACGAAATCAAGAAGCTCAAGGAGCAGACCGATGCTCTGCTTGCTCGCAAGCAGGTTATCGAGGCGCTTCAGGCCAATCGCGCCGAGACTGTGTATCTGTTCAACGAACTCGCGCGACAAGTGCCGACAGGCGTCTATCTGCGCTCGATCAAGCAGTCCGGCCAGAAGATATCCCTGACTGGTTTTACCCAGTCCAGCGCCCGGGTGTCGACGCTGATGCGCAATCTGGACGAATCGCCACTGCTGGAGCGGCCCGAGCTTGTCGAGATAAAGGCGGCAACCGTAGATAAGCGGCGTTTAGGCGAGTTTTCGCTCAACGTCTTCTTGACTCGCCAAACAGCTGACGACAACAAGAAGCCGGTGACTACTCCATCCCAGGCGGACAAGAAGCCATGAAGGCGCCAACCGTACCGAAACTCCAGTTGCCGGCATTCGATCTCGGGACGCTGATTGCCGACTTCAAGACGCTCGATCCGAAAGATCCGGGGTTGTGGCCGGTATTGCCGCGAATGATCATCCTCGCCGGCGCCTTGCTGGTGGTGATGCTAGTCGGATGGTGGTTTGGCTGGCGCGTTCAGATGGAGGAGTTGGACGCGAAGCACCAGCAGGAGGAACGACTTAAGGAGGAGTGGAGCACCAAGAAGGCGCAAGCAGTCAATCTCGAGGAATACCAGAAGCAGCTGGCCGAGATAAATCGTTCGTTTGGCGCTTTGCTGAAACAGCTCCCCAATGCCTCCGAAATGGAATCATTGTTGGTGGACATCAATCAGGCGGGCCTCGGGCGTGGTCTTCAGTTCGACTTATTCAAGCCCGGGGCTGAGTCGCTGCGCGATTTCTACGCCGAGCTGCCAATCACCATCAAGGTTGGGGGCTCCTTTCATGATCTGGGCGCATTTACGGGCGACATTGCCAAGTTGCCACGCATCGTGACCCTCAACGACATTGACGTCTCGCCGGCGAAGGACGGTGGCTTGACGATGTCTGCGGTAGCCAAGACCTTCCGGTACTTGGACGAAGAGGAAGTGGCGCGTCAACGGAAGGAAAAGCAGGCCAAGGAAAAGGGAGGCGGTAAGTAGCATATGCGTACCCTTTTCTCAGTACTCGTCGCGGCAGCGGTGTTGTCTGCCTGTGGTGGTGAAGAACACGAAGACATCAAGCAATGGATGGCTGATGTTTCGAAGGACATGCATGGCCGGGTTCGCCCCATTCCAGAGATCAAGCCCTTTCCGATCGTCTCCTACGACGCTGGCGACCTACCTGAACCATTCAGTCCCGGCAAGGTGGTCCCCGAAAAGCGCACCGGTGGTGGCAGCGGCATTCAGCCGGATTTCGACCGCCCGAGAGAGCCGCTTGAGGCATTTCCACTCGAAAGCCTGAAGATGGTTGGCGTCGTTCGACGGAACAAGATTCTTCACGCTTTGATTCAGGTGGATAACACCGTATATCAAGTGCGGACAGGAAATCACCTGGGCCAGAGTTTTGGCGTCATCACCTCGATTGCCGAGGGCCACGTGGATGTCAAGGAGTTGGTTCAGGATCCCAGTGGCCAGACGGCAGACTGGGTAGAGCGGCTCACGACCTTACAGTTGCAGGAACAAGCAGAAACCCAGTCGCAGAAGGAGGCAAGAAAATGAGACCCCTACATTTTGGGTTGTTGGCCCAGGTTCTGGCAACGATGTTTTTGGCGGCAGGAGTTCAGGCTCAGCAGCCATCCACGGCGATAAGCGTTAACGACGCGGCTGCCAATAGTATCGACACCTTGCTGGTAACGCAGCAGGGAAGCAATACCATCGTCAAGGTCGGGTTGAAGCAAGCGCTTGACAAGGTGCCGTCCAGTTTCAGCGTGGCGACTCCTGCCCGGGTGGTATTCGATTTCAACGGAACGGCCAATGGCCTTGGTCGCTCTGTGCAGCAGGTCAATCAGGGCGATTTGCGCAGCGTCAACATCGTTCAGGTTGGCGACCGGACGCGCTTGGTTCTGAACCTGAAGGCAATGAGTACTTATCAGACGCAGGTGGACGGTACGTCGTTCCTTATCAACATGGGTTCGGCGGCAGCGGCGCCCAGCGAACCGGCAGCGGCACCGGCTGTCCAGCATTTCGCCGCTACCGACGTGAAAGCGGTCGAAAGTCGGTCGGTGCGTGATCTCAAGTTCCGTCGGGGTAAAGCGGGCGAAGGCCTCATAACGGTTGACCTATCGGACCCCAATACGGGGGTTGACGTGCGGCAGCAGGGTGCGAATCTCATTGTCGAGTTTCAGAACACTCAGGTGTCGGAGGAATTACGTCGCCGCCTGGACGTGACCGACTTCGCGACCCCGGTAACATCGGTTGCAACCACGCGCCAAGGCGAGAATGTGCGCATTGCCATTGCATCCCAAGGCCTGTGGGAGCATACCGCATACCAAAGCGATAACCAGTTCGTTGTCGAGGTGAAGCCGCTCAAGGAAGATCCTGCCAGATTGTTCCAGGGGTCGCAGCGGCAGGGTTACCAAGGCGAGAAGGTCTCGCTCAATTTTCAGAATATCCCGCTGCGGGAACTTCTACACGTTTTTGCCGATATCACGAATTTCAACATCGTGATTAGCGATACCGTGGCTGGCAATGTCTCGCTCCGCCTCAACGATGTGCCGTGGGATCAGGCGCTCGAAATCGTGCTGAAGCAAAAAGGCCTCGCGATGCGCAAGAGCGGCAACGTGATCTGGATTGCTCCCGGCGACGAATTGGCTGCCCGCGAGAAGATAGAACTCGAGTCGCAACAGGCCATCGCCGAGCTTGAGCCGGTTCGGACCGAGAGCTTCCAGCTCAATTACCAGAAGGCCGACGTGGTCGAGAAGATGTTGCGTGGTATCAGCACTGCCAGCACCGCCACGGGTGCCGCTCCAGCACCGATCGCAACTCCCGGAAGCAAAAACTCGGGCCGGATTCTTACGGAGCGAGGCAGTGCCATCTTTGATCAGCGCACCAACAAGCTGTTTGTAACCGATACGCCCACCAAGCTTGCAGAAATTCGGCACCTGATTACCGAAATCGATGTGCCGGTGCGCCAGGTTCTAATCGAGGCGCGCATCGTCGAAGCGGACAACTCGTTCTCGAAGTCGCTGGGTGCGCGTGTCGGAGTGGGCGACCTCAAAGGGATGACGACGGGGCACACGATGCCAGGGGCAAACAGTCCGCGCTGGGGTATTGCTGGCTCACAGGACTACGTGAACTACCACGTTTCTGAAGGTACTTCTTATCCGGTAAAGGATCCGGCGACTGGCAACTATTACTATGCGCCGCCACCGCTAATGGCCTATAACAACAATGGTCAGTGGATTTATGACAATCAGGCGACCACCACCAGTTCCTCCATCGGCAACACCAGCAATTCCGGCAATGTGTCCGGCGGTTCAAACTTGGTCAATCTGGGCGTTGCGAACGCAGCGGGCCAGATGGCATTGGCGCTTTTCAACAGCAGCAAGACGCANNCAAAGGCAAGACCATTTCCAGTCCACGCGTCCTGACAGCAGATCAGGTCGAAGCGGTGATCGAGGATGGCCAGGAAATTCCCTATTGGTCGGCGTCGAGTTCAGGGGCAACCACGGTTTCCTACCGGAAGGCCGTGTTGTCGCTTCATGTGCGCCCCCAGATCACCCCCGATGGCCGAGTACTTATGCAATTGCAGGTCAATAAGGACAACGTAAATCCCAGTCTCTCGACGTCTTATGGTCTAGCCATCGATACCAAGAACGTTAAGACCGACGTGCTGGTTGAGAACGGCGGTACCGTGGTTATCGGTGGTATCTACATTCAGGAAGAGCGGAAAACGGTTACCAAAGTGCCGCTTCTTGGTGATCTGCCTATTCTCGGCTACCTGTTCAAGAAGAACGAAACGACCGACAATCGCCGCGAACTGCTGGTATTTATCACACCGAAGATCGCGGCTGACGCGTTGTCGCTGCGCTGACAATTTTCGCGACTCTTAAAGGGCCGGCAATGCCGGCCCGTTTTGCTTTCGGCT
>PMIH01000108.1 GCA_003158255.1 Rhodocyclaceae bacterium | reverse complement strand
CGGCAAGCGAGTGCTGCTGGTCGAGGACAACGAGGTCAACCGCGAGATGGCGGAGGAGATCCTGCGTACCGCCGGCATGCAGGTGGAGACCGCTGTGAATGGCGCCGATGCCGTGGAGCGGGCTGCTGCCGTTCCGTACGATGTCATCATCATGGACTGCCATATGCCGGTCATGGATGGCTTCGAGGCCACGCGCCGCATTCGAGCCAATCCCGCCGGAAGTACCGTGCCTATTCTCGCCATGACGGCCAGCGTGCTCCTGGGCGATCGCGAACTCTGCATTGCCGCGGGCATGGACGACCACATCGCCAAGCCGGTCGACGTGGCGCAGCTCTACGCCAAGCTCGCCGGCTGGATCGAAGGCAAGCCGGTCACGGTCCCGTACGTCGACCCGCCGGTGACGGGTGGCGCTGCCGAAGGCGATCCGGTGATCGACCGCACGGCTGCGCTGGCCCGCCTGGGCGGCAACGAGGATATGTATCGGCGCTTGCTGGTCGGGTTCCGCGAGAACCAGGCCGACGCCGTGGAACGCATCCGCACCGCGCTTGCGGCGGCCGACTTGGATGCCGCGCGTCGCGATGCCCACACCCTGAAAGGGCTGGCCGGGAATATCGGTGCCGCCGATCTTATGCGGGCAGCCGCCGAGGTCGAGCAGCGCATCGCCATGCATGGCGATGCCGACGGGATCGAGGCAGGGATGGCGCCGCTCGAAGCGGAGCTGAATCGGGTCATCGCCGTGATCGACGGTACACCACCACCGCCCGGTCGAATGACGCCGGCGGGGCCTGCGCAGCCGTCCGCGCAGACATTACCGTCCGCGCTTGCCGATCTGCGCAGGCTGCTGGCCGCCGACGACGCCGAGGCCGTTCATCGGCTGGACGACATCCTGCCAGAACTGAACGCGCGACTGCCGGCCGACGATGTGGAGAGCCTGGTGCGCGCCGTCGGCCGCTACCAGTTTGAAAACGCGGTTGACTTGCTGCGGCAGCTTGCGGCGAAACTTGGCATCACCCTGGATTGATATCTGGAACGCTTGATTGGGAGAGTTTGCATGACCAGCAACCTGCTTGAACGCCAAACCATTTTGGTGGTCGACGATGTGCCGGAGAACATTGACCTGCTGTCCGAAGTGCTGCGCGAGCACTACCACATCCGGGTGGCCACCAATGGCGAAAAGGCGTTGAAGATCGTCTACTCCGATGAGCCGCCCGACCTGATCCTGCTCGACATCATGATGCCCGGCCTCTCCGGCCTCGAACTATGCCGCCGCCTGCGGGCGAATCCTGACCGGCGCAAGATTCCGGTCATCTTCGTCACGGCGATGTGTTCCGTCGAAGACGAAAAGCTTGGGCTCGAAACGGGCGCCGTCGATTACATCAGCAAGCCGATCAGTCCGCCCATCGTCCTTGCCCGTGTGCGCACCCACCTAGCCTTGTACGACCAGACGCGGGAACTCGAACGGATGGTGTATCAGCGCACGCTCGAACTCAGCATCTCGCGTCAGCAGATCATCCGCCGGCTGGGGCGGGCGGCGGAATATCGCGACGACGAGACCGGTAACCACGTGTTGCGGGTGGCGCATTACGCGCGCTTCATTGCCGAGACGTACGGCCTGGGCTCGAAGGCATCGAGCATCATCTTCGCCACGGCGCCTATGCACGATGTCGGCAAGATCGGCATCCGCGATTCCATCCTGCTCAAGCCGGGCAAGCTCGACGTCGCGGAATGGGAGATCATGCGGCGGCATCCGCTCATGGGTGCCGAAATCATCGGCAGGCACGAGAACGATCTGCTGGAAACGGCGCGCGTCATCGCCCTGACGCACCATGAGCGCTGGGACGGCAAGGGTTACCCGGCGCAATTGAAGGGTGAGGCCATTCCGCTCGAAGGACGCGTCGTCGCCATCGCCGACGTTTTCGACGCGCTGATCTCGGTACGTCCCTACAAGCCGGCGTACAGCGTCGACGATTCGCTGAAGATCATGGATGCTCAGGAAGGCAGCCACTTCGATCCGGCGCTCATGGACGCCTTCCGCAAGACGCTACCCAACATCCTCGAAGTCATGCATGAGTATTCCGACGATAAAGGCGCGATGACTGATCGCGGCCTGGCGACGGATCTGCTGCCGATCCCTAGCTGAGCGATCTACGGGGATACGGCAGCGCGGATCAGCCACTGGCAATTCGGGTACCCTACGGTCACGCTGGCATCGGCTGGCCGTGAAAGGAATTTGCCGTGGTAATCCGCAAGACCTCAAGCACGAATAAATTGGTACCGGCTGCCGATATGACCCCGAGTCCGGTGGATGCCGCCACGACCGCCACTGCCACCACTGCCGCTACCTTCCCCATCGTCGGCATCGGCGCCTCAGCTGGCGGACTGGAGGCCTTCGAGCACTTCTTCCGCACCATGCCGCCCGTCAGCGGTCTCGCATTCGTGCTGGTGCCGCACCTCGACCCCGGGCATGCCAGCATCCTCACCGAGATCCTGCAACGCGCGACGAGCATGCCGGTGGTCGAGGCATCGGACCAGATGCCCGTCGCGCCCGATCATGTGTACGTCATCCCGCCCAACCGCGACATGGCCATCTTCCATGGCACCCTGCAACTTTCCGTGCCCGAACTGCCGCGCGGTCAGCGCATGCCGATCGACGCCTTCCTGCGTTCGCTGGCTGAAGATCAGGGCGAGCGGGCCGTCGGCATCGTCTTCTCCGGCACGGGTACCGATGGCACGTTGGGCTTGCGCGCAATCCTTGGCGCCGGTGGCGTCACCCTGGTACAGGCGCCGGCCACGGCGAAGTACGACGGCATGCCCACCAGCGCCGTCCAGGCCGGTTATGCCACTCGGGTTCTGCCGGTGGAGGAAATGCCGGCTGCGCTGCTCGCCGGTGCGCGCAAGCTGCCGGTTGGCGTGGCAACGCCGCCTGAGTTGCCGACACCGTCGCCGACGGGTGGCCTGAACAAGTTGCTGATGCTGATTCGGTCCGCGACCGGCCACGATTTTTCGCTCTACAAGAAGAGCACCATCGGCCGCCGCATCGAGCGGCGCATGGCACAGCACGATCTCAGCGACATGGAGGTCTATGCCCGTTACCTCAAGGAACACCCGGCCGAAGTGCAGGTGCTCTTCAAGGAACTGCTGATCAACGTCACTAGCTTCTTCCGTGACCCGGAAGCCTTCGTCGCCATGAAGGACGAAGTCCTGCCGCAACTCCTTGCCGCCAAGTCCACCGACTACGTCTTCCGCGTCTGGGTGGCCGGCGGCGCCACTGGCGAGGAAGCTTACTCGATCGCCATGTTGCTGCGCGAATTCATGGATGAGACTCATCAGGAATTCAAGGTCCAGCTCTACAGCACCGACCTCTCCGACGACGCCATTGCGGTCGCCCGAGCCGGCCTCTATCCACCCAACATTGCGGCCGATGTTTCGCCGGAGCGTCTGCGCCGCTTCTTCATCAAGGAAGACGCCGGCTATCGGGTCAAGAAGGAGATCCGCGAAATGGTGGTGTTCGCCATCCAGAGCGTCATCAAGGACCCGCCCTTCACCAAGCTCGATTTGCTCAGTTGCCGCAACCTGATGATCTACCTGGAGCCGGAACTTCAAGGCCGCCTGATTCCCGCCTTTCATTACGCCTTGAAGCCGGGTGGGGTGTTGTTCCTGTCGCCGTCTGAGACCATCGGCAACCATCCGGAACTGTTTGCAGCCATGAACCGCAAGTGGAAGTTCTATCGGGCCGTCAAGTCGTTCGCGGCCACCCGTGCGGTGCTGGCCAGCGGCCACGCATGGACGGTGGAAGGCGTCGGCAAGGCGATGGAGGAAACGGTGAAACGCACCAAGGAAACCAATTTCGCCGACCTCACCCGGCGCGTGCTGATGCAGTCCTACGCGCCTGCCGCAGTGGTCACCGACGTCAAGGGCAACATCCTCTTCGTGCACGGCGAGACGGGCAAGTACCTGCGCCCGGCGCCCGGCCAGGCCACACTCAACGTGGTGGACATGGCACGCGAAGGTCTGCAACTGGAATTGCGTGCCGCCATGCTGACCGCCGTCAGCCAGGGCGAGGCGACCTTGGCGCGCGAGGTGTGCATCAAGCATCGAGGCGACAGCCAGGCCGTCCATCTTTCCGTGCGGCCGGTGACTGATCCGGAAAACGGCCAGAGCCTGCTGCTGATCGTCTTCCAGGATATGGTTTGCGCCCATCCGGCCAAGCCACGCGGCAAGGGGACGGCTGGCGCGGGCAGTGCTCAGCGCGTCGAGGAACTGGAACGCGATCTGGCCTACACGCGGGAGAACCTGCAGGCGACCATTGAGGAGCAGCAGGCCTCGAACGAGGAACTCAAGTCGACTAACGAGGAGCTGCAGTCGACCAACGAGGAGCTGCAATCGACCAACGAAGAGATGGAGACTTCGCGGGAGGAACTGCAATCGGTCAACGAGGAGCTGATTACCGTCAATGCCGAACTGCAGGCCAAGATTGAGCAGTTGGCCGGCATGCAGAACGACATGAAGAACCTCCTGGACAACTTCAGTGTCGGCACTGTTTTTCTCGACGAGCACATGGTCATCCGCCGCTTCACGCGTGAGGCGGCGCAGGTCTATCGCCTGGTGGCGTCGGACGTCGGGCGGCCGCTGGCCGATATCAAGTCCGACCTCGAAGGCGAGGACCTGCTGGCCGAGGCGCAAGCGGTGCTCGACACCTTGGTGCCCTGCGAGCGGGAAGTGCGCACGGTCAGCGGTGCATGGTATTTGGCGCGCATCCAGCCCTATCGCACGCTGGATAACGTCATTGCCGGTGTGGTGATGGCCTTCACCAACATCAGCCAGCGCATCGAGGCGGAAGCCAAAACCCGGCTGGCGCGGCTACTGGCCGAGAACATCGTCAATACGGTGCATGAGCCCCTGCTGGTGCTGGATGCGGATTTCAAGGTCGTTTCGGCCAGTCGCTCCTTCTTTGGTCATTTCAAGGCCGAGCCGCAAGACACCGTGGGCCGCAGCGTGTTTGCGCTGGGCAACGGCCAGTGGGACATCCCGGCCCTGCGCGAACTGATGGAGACGATCTTGCCACGCGACCAGAGTTTCGACGGCTTTGTTGTCACGCATGACTTTCCCTCCATCGGGCATCAAAAACTGCTGCTCAACGCCCGTCGCATCGTCGGCGAGACCGGTGAGAAGCCCTTGATTCTGCTAGCCATGCAGGAGGCGGCCGGGGCCGGTTGAGGTGGTTGTTCCTATTGTCATATTTACGGGCGTGGCGCATGCTGCTGGGTAGGCGATATTGACCGCGCCGGATCAGGGGAATTCGATGAGCAGCAAGCTGGCGCCTAACGCGGAAATATTGCGAGCCGATGCCGAGTCTGCATTGACTCAGGCGCGGCCTGACCAGACATCGACGCTGTCAGCGGACGAGTTGCTGCATGAGATCCGGGTCCATCAGATCGAACTGGAGACGCAGAACGAGGCTCTGCGCCAGGCACAGGCAGCCCTGGAGGAGTCGCGCGACCGCTACGTCGATCTGTACGAGTTCGCGCCGGTTGGCTACCTGACACTCGATTCGAGTGGCCTGATCGCCGAGATCAACCTGACCGGCGCGGCACTGCTGGGCGAAGACCGCCAGCGCTTGCTCAAGCGCCGCTTTACTCGCTTTGTCGCGCCGGATGATCTCGACCGTTGGCGCGGCCTATTTTTCGGTGCTCTGCAAGGTTGGGAGCGATCAAGCCTCGATCTGGCCATGCGGCGTGGTGACGGCACCGGCTTTTATGCCCGGAGCGATTGTGTGGGGAGTGGACCGTCGGCAGTGAGAGTCGTCCTGGCCGACATTACCGAGCGCAAGCATGCGGAAGAAGAGATCCATCACCTTGCCTTCTACGATCCGCTCACAGAACTGCCTAACCGCCGCCTGGTGCAAGATCGGCTTGGCCGGGCTCTGGCCATTAGCAATCGCAGCCGCCACTACGGGGCGTTGCTGTTTCTGGATCTAGACAACTTCAAGACACTCAACGATACGCGCGGCCACGATGTCGGCGACCAGTTGCTGATTGAATCCGCACGACGAATCAGCGCCAGTCTGCGTGCGGGGGACACGGTGGCCAGGCTGGGTGGCGACGAGTTCCTCGTGCTACTCGAAGGTTTGAGTACCGAGATGCAGGATGCGGCGGTTCAGGCACGCCATGTTGGCGAAAAGATTCGCGAGGCTCTGTCCGAGCCATACCTGCTGGCTGGTCGCGAATTCCGTTGTGCCGCCAGCATCGGAGCCACTCTGTTTTTTGCCGAAGCGGAATCGGTCGAGACGCTGCTCAAACATGCCGACCTCGCCATGTATAAGGCTAAGGACGCCGGGCGCAATACGCTGCGTTTCTTTGACCCCGCCATGCAGACCGCGCTTGACGTGCGCAGCGCGCTGGAAACGGACCTGCGCCGGGCCACGGAAGGCGGGCAGCTTCGACTCTACTATCAGCCGCAGGTCGACAACGCCAGCCGCCTGATCGGTGCCGAGGCGCTGTTGCGCTGGGAACATCCGGAGCGCGGCATGGTGATGCCCGGCAGCTTCATTTCCCTGGCGGAAGAGACCAGCCTGATTCTTCCCATCGGTGAATGGGTGCTAACAACCGCCTGCGTCCAGATCAAGGCGTGGTCGACGGCGTCCGCTACTCGCGACCTGAAACTGGCCGTCAACGTCAGCGCACGGCAGTTTCGCCAGCCCGGTTTCGTTGACCAGGTACGGAAGATTCTGACGCAGACAGGAGCGAATCCCCAGAGTCTCAAGATCGAGCTGACTGAAAGCATGGTGCTCGACGATGTTGGCGACACCTTCGAGAAAATGCACGCGCTGAAGGCGCTGGGTATCGGCTTTTCGCTGGACGACTTCGGTACTGGCAGTTCGTCCCTGTCCTATCTGACCCGGCTGCCGCTCGACCAGCTCAAGATCGACCGCTCATTCGTCGTCAACCTGCCGGACGACCGTAACGACGCCATCATCGCGCAAACCATCATCACCATGGGCAAGAGCTTGGGCCTGGATGTCATTGCCGAAGGTGTGGAAACCGAGGCTCAGCGGGAGTTCCTTGATCGCCACGATTGCAGTGCCTACCAGGGCTATCTGTTCAGCCGGCCGCTGCCGCTGGCGGAGTTCAGTCGCCTGCTGACGACCGAGTGACGGGCTACGTTCCTTCGGCCCGCTCGCTGCGGTCGAGGTGGTAAAGCGCGATCACCAGACCGACGGTGGCGACGACCAGGAACAGCGGGCCGAACAGCCAGAACACCAGCGGCACGGCGAAGAAGAACGCGCGCATGCCGATGGCGAACATGTTGCCCGCCCGGTTCAGGCGCCGGGCGACGCCGGCCGGCGATAAAGCGTGGTGGCTGTCGCGTTCGAGGATGTTAAGCATGAAGACTACATGGTTGATCAGGCGCACCGCCATCGCGAAGGCGAAGAAGGCGACGATGAAGTCGAGCAGCAGGCACATTACCTTGATGATCCAGAGCTCGGCCGCGTGCGTGCCGACGACGTTGAGGACGTGCCAGCTACGACTGATGTTTTCGGCCTGGCCGGACAAGGTCAGCGTGCCGACCATCAGGAAGGTGGCGGTCGTAGCCATCAGGCTGGCGCCCATGATGAAGTTGCGCAGCGTCTGCACGGCCATGATGTCTTTGGATGGATTGGCCACGATGTTGGCAACCCAAAGTCGGCGGGCGATTTCGTTGACGCCGTGGATGGTGTAAGTCGGGTTCCGCTTCACCTTCGCGCGCAGGAAGATGTAGTACGCCGCGACGAGCAACGCGCTTACCGAGAACGCGATCAGGTCGGGACCAAACTCTTGCAACCACGTGTTTCCAGCCATCAAAGGCGCTCCTCAAGAATTTGCGCGATCTCGCCGTCGCTGAGATCGATCGGGTTGGTCTTCATGCTCGAACCGCGCGCGTCGGCAATGATGCGTGGAAAGTCAGTCGTGGTGGTACGCCAAGCTGAGAGCCGGGGCAGCGCCAGGCGCTCTGTCCAGCCTGCCAGCATCGCCGCGAGGTCGGTCGCGCCGAACAATCGCCGCACTTCGTCGTATTTTGCCAATGCTTCGCTTTGCGGATCGCGTCGACGCAGGGCGGCGAGATTGACGCGTGTTGCCGCGGCCAGCAGCGTGCCGCAGGCGACGCCATGAGGAATCGGGAAGAAGGCGCCAAGTGGCGCGGCGAGGCCATGCACGGCGCCCAGCCCCGTTTGCGCCAGGCAGATGCCGGAGACAAGCGAGGCGTAAGCCATCTTCGCTCGCGCCTCGGGCGACTGCTTGCCGTTGAGCGGCAGCAATGCTTCGCTGGCCGCCGCGAGGCCGGAGCGCGCCAGTGCGTCGGTCATGGGGTTGGCACGCGTGGAGACGAAGGATTCCAGCAGTTGCGTCAAGGCGTCCATGCCGTCGGCGGCGATCAGCTCGGGCGGGCAGGTGGCCAGCAGATCGGGGTCGACGACGGCCCACTCGGCCACCAGCGCATCGTCGCGAAACGATTTCTTGTACTGGCCGGGCACTGAGAGCACCGCGTTCTTCGTTGCTTCCGAGCCGGTGCCGGCAGTGGTCGGCACGGCGATGAAAGGCGTTGCCGGTCCGCGATAGGGCAACTCCGGGCCGACGCCTTCGAGGTGATCGAGGACCGAGTTGCCCCGCTTGAGCAGGCCGGCGACGGCCTTGGCCGCATCGAGCGCCGAGCCGCCGCCGATGCCGAGCACGGCGTCGATGGGCGTGCCGCGCAGTTGCGCCACCGAAGCGTCGACGAATTGCGGTGTCGGTTCGCCACCGACTTTCACCTGTTCCCACGTAAAGCCTTGCGCCTTCAGTTCGGCGAACAGCCATTCGCCGGCGGGCGATTCGACAAACGAGCGCTGCCCGGTAACCAGCAGCAGGCGCTTGCCGTAGCCGGAGGCGATATCGGGAAGGCGGCGGATCGTGCCGGCGCCGAACTCGATGCGCGGCAGGCGGGCGATGGTGAACTGCATGGAAGCTCCGGCGGTCGATCGGGCAATTCTAGCCGGCACGGCAGTTTCGGCCGACAGAAACATTCTGTTGCAAATCGGCACTGAACCGTCCCCGGCCCGGACTCGTCCAACAACCCAGTTGCCAACCGGTTTCACTTGTACCAGCCAGGAGAGGAAACAAATGAATAGCGCACCCAGGAAGATGGTGTTGTCCCTCGCAGTTGCCGCCGCATTCGCCGGCGGCTATGCGTTGCATGATCAAGCCGGCATCGGTGCCCATGCGGCGCCGGTGGTCGGTAACCCGGTTGCTGCCATGGAATCTCCGGCCAGCGCCGTCAGCCTGCCCGGCTTCACCACCATCGCCGCCAGCCAGGGGCCGGCGGTCGTCAATA
>PMIH01000017.1 GCA_003158255.1 Rhodocyclaceae bacterium | reverse complement strand
GGCATCCTCACCTTCGGCGTCAAGGGCGCGGGCGGCGGCATGGCGGCCGGCGCGCGCTTCCAGGATGCGCTGAAGCTGATCACGCGGCTGGTGAACATCGGCGATGCGAAGAGCCTCGCCTGCCACCCGGCCAGCACGACGCACCGCCAACTCTCGCCCGAGGAGATGAAGAAGGCCGGCGTTTCGGAAGACATGGTGCGCTTGTCGATCGGCCTCGAACACATCGACGACCTCAGGGACGATCTCGACCAGGCGCTGGCGGCGGTGTAGAAAACCGCTGTCGTCCCTGTCTGCGACAGGGACAAGCGAAAGTCAGTGGTGGTGGTACGCCTGCTAGAATCGACTGGACTCATGCAGACAGCCACCATCCCCCTTCGCGGCCCGCTGCTGCGCGGCAAGCGCCGCGCGCGGGTGGCGCTCGTCGGCCGCCGGCTCACCGGCAAGAGCAGCATCTTCCAGGCCGCGTCCAGTCCGGCCGTGCAGCATGAACGCCTCGCGGGTGTCGGCGGCGCGTACCAGGAATGCATGGTCGATGTCGGTCTCGACCAGATTTCGCTGGTCGACCTGCCGGACATCGAGAGCCTGCACCATCTACGCGAGCACGACCGCGTCGTGCTGATGTACCTGCTGTGGGGAGACCGCTGGCCGGCCATTGCTCGCCACGAATCCGAACAGCCCGTCACCGCGTTCCCCGCGCCGGACGTGCTGGTTCAGGTGATGGACGCCACCATGCTCGAGCGCGACCTGGAACTTTCCATGGAACTTTCGCTGCTCGGCCGACCCATGGTCATCGCGCTCAACCGCATGGACGAAGCGCGCGCGAAAGGCATTTTCATCAACATCCGCGCCCTGAGCGAAAAACTCGGCGTGCCGGTGGTGCCGACCGTCGCGCACATGGGCAAAGGCATCCGCGCGCTTTTCGATGCCGCGCTGCAAGCCGCGCGCGAACGCAGTTGTCCGCTGCCGCAGCCACCCAGTCGGCACCTGGTCGATAGCCTGCAAGCCTTGAACGCGGCCATCTCGCGACCCGAGGTCACCGAAGCGTTTCAGGTGCCACATCCGCTGTTGCTGTGCCAACTGGCCGAGAACGANNGCGCGTAGCGCAGCCGAGCAGCGACTGCCGCGCCCGCTGTCGGAAGAATTGCACGCCGACCGTCACCACCGCGCCGCTATGCTGATGGAGAGCGTCAGCAGCCCGGTCGGCCCGAACGAAGAAGGCTGGAAACGCTGGTTGGACGAGTTGTTCCTGCACCCGCGCTGGGGATTGATCGGCAGCCTGGTCGTCTTCGCGCTCGTACTGTTCGTCACGTTCGAAGTCAGCGCCGAGCTCGACGCATTGACCTCGGCCAAGCTCGCCGCCTGGAGTGCGGAATGGCATCCTGATTCCACCGTCGGTGTCGTCGCCCACGCCGTGATCGATGCCCTGATCGGCCTGATCGGCATCGTCGTGCCGTACATGATTCCGCTGGTGGTGCTGCTCGTAGCGCTGGAAGAATCGGGCATCATGCATCGCGTCGCCTTCGTGGTGGATCGGGGTTTCCACCACATCGGCCTGCACGGCGGCGTCGCCGTCCCTTTCCTGATGGGGTTGGGCTGTAACGTGCCGGCCATTTCTGCGGCAGCGGCAACGTCCTCGGGCCGCGATCGCGTCATCGCGGCGCTGCTGATCACCTTCGTCCCGTGCTCGGCGCGCTCGGCCATCATCCTGGCGCTGGGCGGCAAGTACCTCGGCGGTTTCGGCGTGTTCGGCATCTTCATGCTGACGCTGATCGTCATCGCCGTGCTCGGCAAGGTACTGGCCATGCGCTACTCCGATGCGGCACCGGGCATGATCCAGGAGATTCCGCCTTACGCCCTGCCGACCTGGCGCGGCATCCTGACCAACACTTGGGCGCGCACCAGCGACATCGTCACCATCGTCACGCCGCTGCTGGTGATCGGCAGCGTCGTGCTGGCGCTGCTCGGCCACTGGGGCGCCGACGCGGTGATCAATACCGTGCTAACGCCCATCACGCACTGGTGGCTGGGCCTGCCCGTGGTGCTGGGCGTGCCCATCCTGTTCGGCGTGCTGCGCAAGGAACTCTCGCTGCTGATGGTCTATCAGGCGCTCGGCACCCAGGAGATCATGCCGTTGCTCGACTGGGTACAGATCGTCACCTTCCTGATCTTCCTCACCTTCTATGTCCCTTGCCTGTCCACGTTCGCAGTGATGCTGCGCACACTGGGCCGACGCGAGGCGCTGTTCTCGGTGGCGCTATCGGTCGGCATCGCGCTCGTTGCCGCCGGCGCCATCCGGGCGATCCTGTCGACCGTCGTCGCGTTCTGGTAAGGACGGCAGGTTCAGGTGCCGACGCGCCGAAACAATCCACCAAAACTGTGGATAAACCTGTGGGTTGTCACGCAAGTGACGCGAGACTGTAGCGTTCTTTGCCGTTGCCTATTTCTTGAGCAGGCTTGCTTGAGCGCAATAGTCGGTATGACTATATCCAAAGCAATAGCCCTGTGGATGAGGACGCGCTGTGCGACGCACCTGGCCGGCTGACACAACCAGAATTCAGACC
>PMIH01000107.1 GCA_003158255.1 Rhodocyclaceae bacterium | reverse complement strand
TCGGCGTCGCGCGCCTATCAGACCAATGCCGAGATCATGAGCGCAGCAAAGACGCTGCTACTCAAGACCCTGGCGATTGCTGCATAAAGGAATGCCATGACGATCACGACCAATACGACAAACAACAGTTCGAGCAGCTACTACCAGTCGCTCCTCAACTCGGTAAACGGAACCAGTACAAGTTCGAGCAGCTCGACCAGTGCAAGCAACTCGACCAGCGATATCCAGAACCGTTTCCTGACGTTGCTCACCACGCAGTTGAAGAATCAGGATCCGTTGAATCCGATGGACAACGCCCAGATTACGACGCAGCTGGCGCAGCTCAGCACCGTGACCGGTATCGAGAAATTGAACACGACACTCCAGACGCTGTTGCAGAACAGTCAGGACAGCCAGACGACGCAGGCAGCGGCTTTGGTCGGTCAGGCGGTCATGGTTCCCGGCAGTGCTCTGACGCTTTCCAAGGGCGCGGCCGTGGGCGGTTTCGAATTGGCCAGCGACGCCGACGCAGTCACGGTGACGGTCACGGACAGCAACGGGGCGGCCATTCGCACGATGCCGCTCGGGGCAATGACTTCCGGTCTCCATAACTTCACCTGGGATGGTACGACCGACAGCGGCGCGACCGCCGCGGACGGCAATTACAAGATAACCGTCGCAGCTACCGCCGGTGCGGACAAGGTGACGGCAACCGCGCTGAATCTAGGTGTGGTCCGGAGCGTGATTACCAACGCCACCGGATTTACGCTGGACGTCGGTTCCCTCGGCATGTTCTCGATGAACGACGTGAAACAAATTCTCTGACAGGAGTAGCACCATGAGCTTCCAACAAGCTTTGAGCGGTCTTAACGCGGCGTCTGCTGCACTGGACACCATCGGCAACAACGTCGCCAACTCGGGCACCGTCGGCTACAAGCAGTCGACAGCACAATTTGCCGACGTATTCGCAGCCTCCCTCGCCGGCGCCGGCTCCTCGCCGATCGGCCTAGGCGCCAAGATTTCGACCGTTGCCCAGCAATTCACCCAGGGCAACATCAGCGGGACCAGCAATCCGCTCGACATGGCGATCAACGGCAGCGGATTCTTCCGCATGCAGAACGCAACGGGCGACGTCGTCTATTCCCGCAATGGTCAGTTCCAGTTGGACAAGGACGGCTACATCGTCAATGCCAGCGGTCAGCAACTCACCGGGAATTTGGCGGACAAGAACGGGAACATCCTCACAGGTCAACTGGTGCCGTTGCGACTTTTCGACCCGGCGCTGGATTCCGATGCGCCGCCGCAGGCGACTGGTGGCAGCGTTGGCGCAACTGGAGTGCAGGCAAACTTGAACCTCGATTCGAGAGAGAGCTTGCCGATCACCGTACCCTTTGATCCGACCGATGCCACCACTTACAATAAGTCCACATCTGCGACCGTTTACGACACGTTGGGCAATAATCATTCAATGTCCATGTATTTCGTCAAGACCGGTGCGGGCGCGTGGAGTGTCTATACGGAACTTGACGGTGACGCCACGACGCTATCTGCAGCGACTCCGCTTGTATTCGATTCAACGGGCAAGCTGACTACGCCCGCAAACGGCATCATTCCGCAATCATTTGCGGTGACCAGCGGTGCCACGACACCGATGACATTTGACCTGAACCTGACGGGTTCAACGCAATATGGTTCAGTCTTCGCGACGAATTCAATTACGCAGGATGGCTTTGCGTCAGGCAAGTTGGCAAGTTTCAACATCGGTACCGATGGCATTATTTTGGGTAAATACACCAATGGTCAGTCGAAGAATCTCGGCCAGGTCGTTCTCGCCAGCTTTCGCAATCCGCAGGGCTTGCAGCCGTTGGGCAACAACCTTTGGGCAGCGACATCGACCGCGGGTGCGGAGTTGGACGGCACGCCGGGATCGAGCGGCCAGTTCGGCCCTGTGCAATCGTCGTCGCTCGAAGACTCCAACGTCGATTTGACCAAGGAACTGGTCGATATGATTGTTCAGCAGCGTGTCTATCAGGCCAACGCGCAGACCATCAAGACGCAGGATCAGGTTCTGCAAACCCTGGTCAATCTCCGCTGAAAGTCAGTCCTGACGGTACGCCAATATGGACCGCATGATCTACACCGCAATGACCGGCGCGTCCCAGACCATGGGGCGCCTGGCCGCGGTCGCGCACAACCTGGCCAACGTCACTTCCACCGGCTATCGGGCGGAAGAGCATCGCCTGCGTGCCGTACCGGTGCAGTCGACCAATACGCCAGCGCCGTTGTCGACGCGCGCATTCGTGGTCGACGACAGTACCCACACGGACTTCACCCCGGGAGAAATGCAATACACGGGACGGACACTCGATCTCGCCGTTCAGGGGTCCGGCTGGATCGCGCTGGCGATGCCGGACGGCAGCGAGGCCTACACACGCAATGGCAGCCTGGAACTGTCGGTGAACGGTGTGCTGCAAACCCGCGCCGGCATTCCCGTTCAGGGCGATGGCGGTTCCATCACGATTCCGCCGGACGTGAAGATATCGATTGCCAAGGATGGGACGGTATCGGTCGTTCCGGAGAGCGGTGCCCAGAACACGGTCAATGTCGTCGGCCGCATCAAGCTGACGAATCCGGAAGAGACGGACCTTGTTCGCGGTAACGACGGTCAGTTTCGCACCCGTGGTGGCGACCCGGCGCCGGCCGACGAAAAGACGCAGATCGCCAGTGGTTACCTGGAAGGCAGCAATGTCAATCCGGTGGACCAAATGGTGACCATGATCTCGCTCTCGCGCCAGTTCGAGATGCAGGTGAAGTCGTTGCAGATGGCCGACCAGAACGACAAGTCGGCGACCCAGGTAATTTCCGCTCGTTAAGGCAGGTAAAAAATGATTCGCTCACTCTGGATTGCCAAGACCGGCCTCGATGCACAGCAGACTCAGCTCGACGTCATCTCCAACAACCTGGCCAACGTCAGCACCAACGGCTTCAAGCGCTCGCGCGCGGTATTCGAGGATCTGCTTTACCAGACGCTGCGTCAGCCGGGCGCTGCGTCGTCGCAGCAGACCACGATTCCGTCAGGTCTGATGCTGGGTACCGGGGTGCGGCCGATTGCGACCGAACACATCTTCACCCAAGGCAGTCTGCAGAACACCGGCAACCCGCTCGATCTTGCCATCAACGGCCAGGGCTTCTTCCAGATACAGATGCCTGACGGTACGCTCGCTTACACCCGCGACGGTTCCTTCCAGATGGACAGTACCGGCCAGATCGTGACCTCCAGCGGCTATCCAGTGTCGCCGGCGATTACCGTACCGTCCAATACAACGTCGATCACGATCAGTCGTGATGGCATTGTCTCGGCCCTGACCGCCGGCAGTGCGACGCCGACACAACTCGGCAACATCCAGCTGGCCAGCTTCGTCAATGTGGGTGGCCTGCAAAGCGTGGGCGAAAATCTCTACGTCGAAACTGCTTCTTCCGGCACGCCGACACCGAATACGCCGGGCAGCAACGGCACCGGCTTGCTCAATCAGAACAATGTCGAGACATCGAACGTCAATGTCGCCGAAGAACTGGTCTCGATGATCCAAACCCAGCGGGCCTACGAACTCAACTCGAAGGTCATCACGACCTCCGATGCCATGCTTTCCCGTCTGACCCAGCTTTGATCGATGGGTGACACCATGAAACATGTCCTGGCAATCTTGATCGCCACATTGGCCCTGGCCGGCTGCTTCAACACCGTGCCAGCCACGGCCGTGCACCAGCCCATGAGCGTTCGACCCGAGTTGAAAGATGCGGGTGCTGCCAACAACGGTGCAATTTTCAATGTTGCCAGCAGCCGGCCGTTGTTTGAAGACCGTCGTGCCCGCTTTGTCGGCGATACGCTGACCATCAATATTGCCGAGAAAACCCAGGCCTCCAAGAAATCTGACACCAAAGCCGAGCGTACGCAGGCCATGGATGTTTCCGTGCCGAGCGTGGTCAACCTGCCGTTCAAGGGCGCACAAGGCATGACGCTAGGTCTCGACAGCAGCAGCAAGTTCGGCGGTACCGGGCAAAATACATCGAGCAATGATTTCATCAGCACCATCACGGTGATGGTCATCGACGTCTATCCGAATGGCAACTTGCTGGTCTCGGGTGAGAAGCAGCTTGGCCTGAAGGATGGCGAGGAATTCATCCGCTTCTCGGGCGTCGTCAATCCCTACACCATTACCGGTGCCAACACCGTTCAATCCACTCAGGTAGCCGATGCCCGCATGGAATTCAAGGCGAATGGTTTCCTGGATAGTAGTCAAGTAATGGGTTGGCTGTCGCGCGTCTTCCTCAGCGTGCTGCCTTTCTAGGGGCGAGATCATGAACGCCACGCTAAAGGTTCTCCTCACGGTAATGTGGCTGTTCGCCGCGTTGCTGGTTGCCGATGCCGCTCGCGCCGAGCGCATCAAGGATCTGGCGTCGGTGACAGGTGTTCGCAACAACCAGCTCGTCGGCTACGGGCTCGTGGTGGGCCTCGATGGGTCGGGCGACCAGACCACTCAAACGCCGTTCACGGTGCAAAGCGTCATCAACATGCTCGCCGGCATGGGCGTCAATCTGCCACCTGGCCTCTCGCTCCAGCTGAAGAACGTGGCAGCGGTGATGGTTACTGGCACGTTGCCACCCTTTGCGCGCGCCGGTCAACAGATCGACGTCACAGCGTCCTCGATCGGGAATGCCAAATCGTTGAAGGGCGGCACCTTGATCTTGACGCCCTTGAAAGGTGCCGACGGCCAGGTCTACGCGATGGCTCAAGGTAATCTCGTGGTTGTCGGTGCCGGGGCTTCGGGCGCGGGTTCGAAGGTGACGATCAATCATTTGTCCGTAGGGCGAATCGCCGGCGGCGCCACCGTCGAACGTGAGGTTCCGACGCCGGTGGGGCAGGGCGAGTTCGTCCACTACGAGCTGAATAGCACCGACTTCGCCACCACCCAGAAAGTGGTTGATGCGATCAATAACGCCTACCCCGGATCTGCCGCCGCCGTCGATGGGCGACTGGTGCGGGTGCACGCACCTACCGACGTCAATGAGCGGGTGGCATTCCTTGGCCGCGTGGGCGACCTGGAAGTCGTCCCCGATCAAGTGGCGGCCAAGGTGATCGTCAATTCGCGAACCGGCTCGGTCGTGATGAACCGGATGGTCGGTATCGACAGCTGCGCCGTCGCCCATGGCAACCTGTCCGTGTCGGTTAGCATGGAAAACGCCGTCAGTCAGCCGGGCGCCTTGTCGGGTGGGCAGACCGCGGCCGTCAGCAACGCGCAGATCGACATCAAGCAGGAGGGCGGCGGGCTGGCGACCGTGAAGGCAGGTGCCAATCTGGCCGACGTGGTGAAGGCGCTGAATGCGATCGGTGCAAATCCTCAGGACCTGATTGCCATCCTCCAGGCCATGAAGACGGCGGGAGCGTTACGTGCCGAGCTGGAGATCATCTAAGCCCGGCTCGGGCGACGGCGGCAAATCAGGCGCGTTTTTCAGCCTTGTTTGGTCGATCGCAAGACTGTCGGCAATGCAATCCTGACAGCCAAAATGAATCCGGCTGACATCACCCCTTCGATCTTCGATAGCAGCGGCCTGGCGGCAATCAAACGTCAGGCCAAGAGCAATGATCCCGCTGCCCTGAAGGCGGTGGCAAAGCAATTCGAGGCGCTGTTTCTGCAAATGGTGCTGAAATCGATGCGCGATGCCACGCCGAAGGAAGGCTTGTTCGACAGCGATCAGACACGGCTCTACGAATCCCTGCTCGATCAGCAGATGAGCCAGGTACTGGCGGCCAAGGGTGGCACCGGCTTGGCCAAGGTGATTGAAAGTCAGTTGTCGCGGAACGCCGCCAGCAGTGATTCTTCGTCGGTCGGGGCGAGCCCGGCAATCGAGGTCCCGGCCGCACCGATCAACATCAACCGGTCGCACAGCATGAGCGTACCGGGAATAGCGCCCGAGGTTCGGTCCGTACCCGTCACCGCCAGCCAGGAAATTGGCGGACGAATGGCGGTAGCCTCACCGAACACAAACAGCTTCATCGAAAAAATGACGCCCTATGCCGAAGATGCCAGTCGCGCTAGCGGCATTCCGGCGAAATTCATGTTGGCCCAGGCGGCACTGGAGACTGGATGGGGCCGCGCGGAGCCACGCGGCGCCGATGGGCAGCCTAGCTACAACGTTTTCGGGATTAAGGCCGGCAAGAATTGGACCGGGCCCACCGCCGATGCGACGACAACGGAATATGTGAGCGGCGTGGCGCAACAACGGGTCGAGCGGTTTCGCGCCTATGGTTCCTACGCCGAAGCTTTCAGGGACTATGCCAACCTGCTGGGAAGCAATCCACGTTATTCCGGCGTGATCGGCAGTACCGACGCGGCAACCTTTGCTCAGGGACTGACGCGCGCCGGCTACGCGACCGACCCGGCCTATGCCGACAAGCTGACCCGCATCATCGGCACGATGCCAGGGCGTTCCACGCTCGCGGCCTAGCTGGCACGGGCGTTGCTCATATTCTCCTGACCACTCAATTCCCGGCATTTTTTGCCGTTACTGAGAAATGGATACGGAGTTCCTATGAGCACACTCAACATCGGCGTCAGCGGACTCAATGCGGCCTCGATTGGCTTGGCCACCACCAGCCACAACATTGCCAATGCCTCGACCCCAGGCTACAACCGGCAGGTCATTGTCCAGGCCACGAACACTCCGGTCTTGACTGGATCGGGTTTTATCGGCCAAGGTACGAATGTGGAGACCGTCAAACGGGTTTACGACCAGTACTTGTCGCAACAAGTGCTGACAGCGCAAACCGGTGCCTCCGAAATGGACGGCTACTACCAGCAGATCAGCCAGATCGACAACATTCTGGGCGATTCGTCTGCCGGACTGAGCTCCGCCATGAGCGATTTCTTCAACGGCATACAGTCCGTGACTTCCGATCCGTCTTCGATTTCCGCGCGTCAATCGATGCTTTCGACGGCGCAGTCCCTGGTCGCGAGGTTCCAATCGCTGAATGGGCGCATGGCTGAAATTCGAGACGGTGTGAACTCGCAAATCACCAGCGAAGCTGCGTCGATCAGCAGCTATGCCAGCCAGATTGCCGACGTCAATCGACAAATTCTGCTGTCGCAGGCGGGGTCCCCAACTCAGCAACCGAACGACTTGCTCGATCAGCGCGACCAGTTGATCGCCGATCTGAACAAAGAGGTGCAGGTCAGTACGGTGACGCAATCCGACGGCACGATGAGCGTCTTCTTCGGCAACGGTCAGCCGCTGGTGGTTGGCACCGATGCCTACTCGCTGACTTCGGGTCCGGCCGCCAGCGATTCCGGGAAGATCGTGGTGAAGCTCAAGGCGCCGGGCGGGACGACGATGGAGATTCCGGAATCGCAAATTACCGGAGGAACCTTGGGTGGTTTGATCAGCTTCCGCAATGACTCGCTGGATAGTGCCCAGAATGCGCTTGGCCGGATCGCGATTTCCCTGACACAGACCTTCAACGCTCAGCACGAACTCGGTCAGGATCTGACCGGAGCGCTCGGTGGAGCCTTTTTTAGCGTCGGCAACCCCGCCGTGCTCGCCAGTTCCCTCAATTCGACCCCGGCGCTTCCGGCGCTTCCCGCATCGATTTCGGCCAGTTTTTCGGCTTCGGCAGCCAGCCAGTTGACGACGAGCGACTATCGTCTGAGCTACAGTGGCGGAACATATACGCTGACGCGCCTCTCAGACAATCAGTCCTGGACTGGTGGCTCGGCGGCGGCAGTTGCGACCGCAGCGAATCAGGGCTTCGACCTATCCCTGACGGGAACAATCGCCAACGGCGACAGCTTCAAGATCGAACCCACTCGCACCGGCGCAAGCAGCATATCGGTAGCGATTACGGATGCGCGCAACATTGCCGCCGCGGCGCCGATGACAACGGCAGCCGCTTTGGCCAACACCGGTACGGGCAGCATTAGCGCAGGGGCGGTAACAAGCGTGGCCAACCTGCCCGTGGTGGGGACGCCGATCACGCTCACTTACAGTTCTGCTACTGGTAGCTTTTCGGGCTTTCCCGTGGGGAGCACTGTGAGTGTGACTCCGCAGGGAGGTACGGCGACCCTCTACACTATTGCCGCCGCCACAGATCCGGTGACTTATGTGACGGGTGCGACGATCTCATTCAATGGAATGAGTGTTGTCATCAGTGGAAGTCCATCGGATAAAGACAAGTTTGTCATCCAGCGCAATGTCAATGGCGTATCTGACAATCGAAACGCCGTCGCCCTGGGAGCGTTGCAGGCAGCTCATACGATGGCTGGTGGCACCGCCAGCTACGTTGATGCCTACGCTCAACTTGTGAGTGATATAGGCAACAAGACACGGGAAGTCAAGGCGCTCGGCGCTAGTCAGCAGGCGTTGGCCGATTCGGCAGTCGCCACCCAACAGAGCATGTCGGGGGTGAATCTCGACGAGGAGGGCGCCAATCTGATTCGGTACCAGCAGGCATATCAGGCATCCGCGAAGATGATCGACATTGCGTCGAAACTCTTCGATTCGATTCTTGCACTTGGGTAACGCGTTGTGGAAGGTTGAGCTATGAGAATCAGTACAAGCATGATCTTCGCTGCTGGAGTTGCCGATATCAATCGGCAAATGGCGGATACCGTCAAGCTACAGCAGCAGATCGCGGCCAAGAAGCGCATCATCAATCCGTCCGACGATCCTGTCGCCGCCGCTCAGGCGCTGCAGGTTCAGCAAGCCAAGGACACGAATGACCAGTACGCCACCAACATTAAATACGCCAATTCGGCTCTTGGCCTTGAATCGGGGTACTTGAGCAATGTCAATGATGTGTTTGGCCGCCTCAAGGAACTTGTTGTTCAGGCTGGCGACGGAACGCTTACGCCGTCGCAGCGGTCAGGCATTGCCGTCGAATTGCGCGCCCGGTTCGACGGGCTGCTTGCCATTGCCAATTCGAAGGATGCATCGGGTCAATACATATTCAGCGGCTACATGGGCGATACAACGCCCTTTACCGGCACGGTTGATACCGGCGTCAAGTATCAAGGCGACGACGGCCAACGGCAACTCCAGATTTCTGCATCCCACCTGATCGCAACCAGCGATTCTGGACAGGAGGTATTTGGACGCATCCCGAACGGCAATGGCACCTTTAGCGCCACTTACGGCTCCAACCTCGCTCTTCCTCCCCCTTTCCCTCTTCCCGCTCCCCCTCTCCCGCCTAATATTGGAACAGGCTCAGTCGGTGGAACTACCGTAACAGATCCGGCAGTCTGGAAGGCGCCAACCAGCGGCAGCTACAGCATCCAGTTCAGTGTCTCGGGCGGTGTTACGACATACCAGATCTACGATGGTGCCACTCCGCTGTTGGCGACGCCCGGGGCGTACACGAGCGGCCAGTCCATCGAACTTCAGAAGACGACCGCGCCCGCAGTCGATTTTGGCGCCTCGGTCACGGTTACTGGTACGCCAGCGAACGGCGACACCTTTGTCGTATCGCCAAGTACCAGCCAGTCTTTGTTTGCGACCCTGGCGAATTTGATTCATGCGGTTGAAGGTACCGGCACGACGGCCGCGGATGTCGCCAGATATCAGACTGACGTGAAAAATGCGGGGATTGACCTTGAGAATGCACGCGTCAACATCGTCCAAGCTGACGCCGCATTGGGCGGCCGGATGAATGAAGTCGATACTGTGAGCAGCATCAATAGCTCTGTCGATCTGCAATATCAGCAAACGTTGTCGAACCTTCAGGATCTCGACATGGTCAAGGCGCTGACGGATCTCACAAGCAAACAGACCCAACTGGATGCAGCGCAGAAATCTTTCGTTTCGACTTCCAAGCTGTCGCTCTTCAATTACCTATGAGGCTACTGGCGGCACTGACTGTGGGTGTGGCGCTTGCCGGTTGCGCCAGCGATTCCGTGCGGTCGGTTCCAAGCAAGGGCTCGTTGATTCCCGACTACACGCTGAAGCTTTCGCCATCGATCAGCGTGGCATTGGAGAAGGTCGTCTACTGGGGAGCATTGGCCGGCATTGCCTATCTGATCCTCGATCCACTGTCGCCGAACTGGGAAATTGAGGAAGCGCCCCTTGGCGACAAGTACATACATTTCTCCCTGCGGATGAAACGCTACTATGCCGGGGGCGCCGGTGAGGCTCAGTCGATATTTCAGCGTCGTGCCAAAGAACTCATGCGCCTGAACGGTTTCGATGGCTATAGCGTGGTGGAATATCAAGAGGGGCTGGACTCTTCGGTGATTGGGTCGCAACGCACCGCGGAAGGCGTGATCCTGCTGATCAGGAAGAGCAACTAGATCAGGCTGCTGCCGCTGCCTGCATGATTCCGCGTAACGCAACAAAGCTCTGGTCGAAGAGCCGCTCCAGCGCGGCGCCAAAGTAGGGCAGCGAAATCGTCAGCACGACGAAGCCGGAGACGATAGTCACCGGAAAACCAACGGCAAAAAGGTTCAGTTGCGGGGCGACTCGCGACAGCACTCCCATGGCGATGTTGGCAATCAGTAACGCCGCTACGATGGGCAGGGAGAGCAGCACGCCGGCGGAGAACAGAACGGCAGCCCACGATACGACGGCCGCGAGACTTTGTGCCGCGATAGGTGTTGTGCCGATCGGCAGCAAGTGAAAACTCTCGGCTAGCACCGACAAGGCCAGCAGGTGGCCGTTCATGGCCAAAAAGATCAGGGTTGCGAGGAGACCGAGGAATTCGCTCAAGACCGCAGATTGGCCTGCGTTCTGCGGGTCGTAGAAAACCGCGAACGACAATCCCATTTGAAGGCCAATCATTTCGCCAGCGACATCGATTGCCGAGAATACGACGCGTAGAGTTAAGCCAATCAGCATTCCGATCAGCATTTGCTGGGCGAGGATTATCAAACCAACCCAGGAACCGGCCGGTATTGCCGGCATTGGCGGCAACCCCGGCGCCATGGCGAAGGCGACGGCGAGACCGATCAACACGCGAACCTGCTGCGACAGACCGACGCTGGAGAAGATCGGCGCTATTGCAAACAGCCCGAGAACCCTGGCCAAGGGAAACATCAGCATGGCCAGCCAAGCGTCCAGCTGGGCTGAACTGATCGAAATCATCAGCCAATCATGCTCGGAATCGCCTCGTATAGTCGCCGGATATAGTCGGTCATCACGGTAATCATCCAGGGCCCGGCGACGATCAGAGTCAGAAAGATGGCGATCAGTTTGGGGACGAAGGAAAGTGTCGCTTCATTGATCTGGGTTGCGGCTTGAAAAATACTTATGATCAATCCCGTAACCAGCGCCGCGATGAACAGGGGTGCCGAAATCAGAAGGGTGACTTCCAAGGCTTGGCGACCGATTTCGACGACGGTGGTGGGCGTCATAGCGCGCTATCCGAAACTGGCGACGAGAGACGAAATGAGCAAGTTCCAGCCGTCCACCAACACGAACAACATGAGCTTGAACGGCAGGGAGACCATGACCGGCGACATCATCATCATGCCCATTGACATCAGGACCGAGGCAACCACCATGTCTATGATCAGGAACGGAACGAACACGATGAAGCCGATCTGGAACGCGGTCTTGAGTTCCGAGGTGACAAATGCAGGAATCAGTACCCGCATCGGGATGTCGTCCGCCTTGTTTGGCTGTGGCTGGTTGGCGAGTTTGTTGAACAACGACAAGTCGGCTTCGCGCACCTGTTTGAGCATGAAAGCGCGCAGTGGTACGGCGCCGCGCTCCAGAGCCTGGGTGAAGGTTATCTTGTTTTCGGCCAAGGGCTGATAAGCGTCCGCATAGATCTTGTCAGCTACGGGCGCCATGACAAAGAAGGTGAGGAACAGCGCCAGCCCAATCATTATCTGGTTGGGCGGAGATGTCTGTAGTCCCAGTGCATGACGCAGCAGCGACAGGACGATGATGATGCGAGTGAATGCGGTCATCATCAACAATAGCGCCGGCAGAAAGGTCAGGCTTGTCAGCAGCAGCAGGGTCTGGATTGACAGTGACCACTGAGTGCCGCCACCGGGCGCCGCCGAACTCGTCAGGGTCGGCAATACCTGGGCAAGCGCGAGCGCAGGGAACAACAGTAATGCCGCGGCGAGGAGTGCCCGGTTAAGGCGCATGGTGGCGATCGACCATGCGGCGCAGCCGAGTGGCGAAGTTGTTTGCTTGGGTTGCCTGGGTGGCCGTTGGTGGCACGGAAGGCGTGCTACGGGGGATCTCTGCAAGCGCGTTAACTCGTCCGGGTGCTACTCCGAGCACCAGCCAGGTTCCGCCAACTTCCACAATGACCACACGCTCGCGAGCGCCAACTGCCGTACCGGCGATTACGCGCAGCAGACCGGCGGCTTCTCCACGCGGGGCCGAAAGGCGCTTCAGGACCCAAAGGCTGGCGAAAAGAAGGGCGATAACTGCCGCAAGGCCGAGAAGCATCTGGACAACGCTGGCGCCGAGATTCTGAGAGGATGCGGCGGCTTCGGCCCTGGCGATCGCGGGGATCAGCAGCGCAAGCGAGAGCGAAAAGCGAGATGGAATAGCGGATGCCATTGCGGCATCAGAATACGCAAAACGCTGCTCCGGAAAATGGCGAAGCAGAGGGGGAAAGTGGCGTGGTATTCCAGCCGCTACTGGTTGAGCTTTCGGATGCGCTCTTGCGGTGTAACGATGTCCGTCAGGCGGATACCGAACCGGTCATTGACGACGACGACTTCACCTTGGGCGATCAGGGTGCCGTTGACCAGGACATCCATGGGCTCGCCGGCCAGACCGTCCAGCTCAACGACTGATCCGTGGGCCAATTGCAGCAAATTGCGGATCGAAATCTTGGTCCGACCGAGTTCAACCGTGAGGCGAACCGGTATGTCCATAATCATGTCGAACCCTTGCGGCGCGGCGGTCTTGGGCTGACCACCGCCGAACTGCTCGAAGATTTGCGCCGGCGGGGTATCTGTCGCTGCCGGCGCTGGCGGCGCAGCAGCATCGGCAACCACCTGCTCGTTCATTGCTGCGGCCCAATCGTCTTCGGATACCTGATTTTCTTCGACTTGATCGTTCATTGCCTTGCTCCTATGCCTGTTCGGCCTCATCCTGTGCCAAGAAGCGGTCCACCTTCAAGGCATACTGGCCATTCCGGATGCCATACCGACAATCCATGACCGGGACGCCATCAACCAAGGCCTGAATGTGTTCGTCGATCTGGATTGGGACAATGTCGCCAACTTTCAGATCCGCGAGCTGACTTAAAGCAACCTCACTTGTTCCGAGCGGTGCCACGAGTTCGACCTCCGCCAATTGCAACTGCTTGACCAGCGTGCTGGTCCAGCGCCGGTCGGTTGCCGCCTGTTCGCTGTGCATGGTGCTGTACAAGATATCGCGAATGGGTTCGACCATGGAATACGGAATGCACAGGTGCATTTCCGACGAGTTGCCGCCGAGTTCGATGGTGAAGGTTACTGCGACGACAATTTCCGACGGAGTGGCAATATTGGCGAACTGCGTGTTCATCTCCGATCGGACATATTCGAACTTGATCTCGAATACAGGCTTCCAGGCCTTTTCGTATTCGACAAAGAATACGTTGAGCAATCCCTGAATGATGCGTTGTTCGGTTGGCGTAAAGTCGCGGCCTTCGACACGCGTATGAAAGCGACCATCGCCGCCGAACATGCTATCGACGACCAGGAACACCAGGTTCGGGTCGAGGACCATCAGGGCTGTGCCTCGAAGCGGTTTGACGGTCACGAGGTTGAGATTGGTCGGGACCACCAGATTGCGGATGAACTCGCTGTACTTCTGCACCTTGATGGGCCCAACGGAAATCTCGGTGCCTTTGTGAATGTAATTGAACAGACCAATGCGCAACAAGCGCGCGAAGCGCTCATTGATGAGTTCCAATGTCGGCATGCGGCCGCGGACGATTCTCTCCTGGCGCCCAAGGTCATAAGCCTTGGGCCCCCCGGTTGAGGTCTCCTCGGTCGCGGCCTCATCGGTCTCGCCGCTGACGCCCTTAAGCAGGGCATCAACTTCTTCCTGGGAAAGGAAGTCCTGGCTCATTCTTTTCTATTGCACGATAAATGATGTAAACAGCACTGCCTGCACGGGGTCGTCCGGCCCGGCCTGGTCGCTCGGTTCCTCCGGCTCCCGGCCTTTCTTTCGGGGTTGCGGCGGCTCGAGAATTGCATTGATGGCAACGCGCATCTCATTGGCCAATTTCTGCACTCCCTGCGGCGTCGATACGTCCGACGACTTCTTGCCAGACAGAATCAGCAGTAGCCTGTGTCTTATCTCGGGCGTGTACTGTTTGATCTTTTCCCCGAGGTGGGCATCGAGCACACGTAGCTCGGGTACGGCCTGTAGATAGGCATCCTGTTGTTCCGTTTGAAGCTTGACCGTAAATGCCTCGAGTTTGACAAAGACTGGCGGAGCTTCAGAGTGATCATTCTTCGACTTCTTTGCCTTCTCAGCCTTGGCCGGAGGCTCGTCGCCCTCCTCGTCAACGGGTTCGGCCTTGTGCTTCGACAGAAAAAAGGCGGCACCGCCACCGATGAGGACGACGGCAACAACAGCGGCGACGATGATGATCAGCAGCTTCTTGCTCTTCTTCGGTGGTTGTTCAGCTTCTCCGCCTTCAGCCTTTTTTGCTTCCGCCATACATCATCTCCCCGGCAAGTTTTGTATTTGTCCGTACTCAGGCGAACACGTCCACAAGCCCACGTGACACCTTAAGGCGCGGCTCGTTGTCACGGGTTACGGTGATCTGCGATGTGCCGTCGCTGCCAAAGTCAGTCGTGGTGGTACGCCGGAAATTATCGCCGTTTTCCTGATTGTTTGCCGATTGACCAAGCCACTCCGAACCTACCTGAGCTTGTCCGAGCGTGATGCCGGCGTCTGCAAGGACTTCCTTCAGCCGCGGCAGCGCATTCTCCAAGGCTTCCCGCACGGCTGGATTCGACGAAACGAATGTGGCATTCGCTTGATCGCCGCTCATTGATACCGACACTTCGATCCTGCCAAGTTGCGGCGGGTTTAACACCAGTTCGGCCCGCTCTTGCCGGTTGCCGGTCATAAAAACGACGCTGTTGGTGATTGCAGACTCCCACTGATGACTGCCAACAGGGGCCGCAATCCGATACTCAGAAGCTGAAGTTGTCGAAACGGGGGTGGCTGAAGGCGTCGGGACAGCCATGACTGTCGGCTCAGTGCGATCCAGCAGGCGTGCGTTGTCGGGCTGGATCGAGGTTGCGTCGGTACTGAAACGCGATTCGGCGTCGCCCTTTTCCGTTACGACACCAGCACGGAGTGCGGCAACATTTGCCGGACCGGTCGCACCGGTGGAACTTGCGTCTGGATGGCCATCCGTTGTGCCGGCAGTCAAGGACAATCCGTCTGAACGAGACATGGTCGTTGGCACGCCCGATTGTCCGGCGACACTGCTGGCCCCACGATCGGTCAAATTACTCGAAACCGCAGTTGGAGCGACGGGCGTGGCGAGCATGGCCCCCAACGGATTGGAAGCATCGCCGTCCTTCGTATCGGCAGTGGTTGCGGCACCGGTATTGGTTGCCGTTAGAGCGCCCGATTGCATGCTGTTCATCAGCATCGGCAGCATCGCCGCCAAATCTTGATTTGGTGTAGCGGTTCCAGGATCGCTTGCATCGGTTTGTGCGGCCTTGGATGTCTTGCCGTCCTCGCTACTGGCCGGCTTCGAAACCTGATGGGCGAGCACCGCCGAAAACGGCTGACTTGCTGTTTCCGGGGCGCCGGACGAGTTTCCGCCGCCGGTCGTGGGCGGCACGCTAACTGGATTGACTTGGCTGGCAGCAGGCACGGCAGGCATTTGATTGTCCTCGAATCAACTTTGCCAGAATCGATGCAAACAGCGTGCCATGAGGTGCCTGGTCCCGATGCTACTGATCATCTTTAGTTTTTGCGACATGAATTCGGCTGGCATGCTCGTCGAGGACTTTCTGTTCCTGGCGAGTCTCCGCGTAATTGGCACGCGTTTGGTGCCTCAGCGCCAAGGTGTCGAAGGCTTTTAGTCGTCCCTGTTTGTGAAGCCAGTCTTGCTGGCCGGCGGCGGTGAGTTGATGGGACTGAGCCACAATTTCCCTTGCCTGCTTGATGGCGGCGTCCAGGCGGTCGAGAAAAGACTGGTAGTTTCGCCACTGGTCTCGACTCAGGCCCTCGCGTGCAGCTTCGAGGAAACGTCCGTGGTATTCGTCACGATATTGGGCCAGGAGTTCAAGACGTTGCGCCGCCTGGTGCTCGTCGGCGATAAGTGAACCGAGGTGACGTGTTGCCTCCTCCAGCTTTATCTGGGAGAGGTCAAGGATCGACTGCAATGGGAAATTCTTGTTCACCGGCGAATTCGTGTAACCGAAAATGGATGACGACCTCATCACTAGGCCATATTAGCTTATGTGAAGAGCGAGGTTAGCGCCTGGACGCTATGTTGGCTGTCGGCTCTCTCATGGATACCTTGCTGTAGGAAGCGTTCCATGCGGGGATAAAGGGCAATCGCCCGATCGAGAAGTGCATCGGAACCGGGGGAATATGCACCCACGGCGAGTAGATCACGGGCGCGCTGGTAACGCGAGTAGAGCTGCTTGAAGTTACGCACCAGTTCCAATTGCTCGGGGCTTATCAGGCTCGTCATCACCCGGGAGATCGACTGTTCGATGTCCACTGCAGGATAGTGGCCGGAGTCGGCCAGTTGGCGCGAGAGCACGATATGGCCGTCAAGAATTGCCCGGGCAGCGTCCACGATGGGATCCTGCTGATCGTCCCCTTCAGCCAAAACCGTATAGAACGCCGTGATCGAACCGCCACCTTCCAGTCCATTGCCGGCACGTTCGACCAGTTGCGGCAGGCGGGCGAAAACGGACGGAGGATAGCCGCGCGTAACAGGAGGCTCCCCTACGGCGAGCGCGATTTCACGTTGCGCCATCGCAAACCGGGTCAGCGAATCCATGATCAGCAGAACGTGGCGGCCCTGATCGCGGAAATGCTCGGCAACCGCGGTGGCGTAGGAGGCGCCTTGAAGGCGCATGAGCGGGCTGACGTCGGCCGGACAGGCGACCACCACCGAACGGGCCAGTCCTTCATCACCCAAGTTCTGCTCAATGAATTCCTTCACTTCACGGCCGCGTTCGCCGATCAGCCCGACGACGATGACGTCGGCGGCGGTGTAACGCGCCATCATTCCGAGCAATACGCTCTTGCCAACACCAGAGCCGGAGAAGAGTCCGAGCCGCTGGCCGCGGCCGACGGTGAGAAGGCCGTTGATGGCTCTTATGCCAACGTCGAGGTTCTGATTGATCGGTGCCCGGTGCAGCGGGTTGAAGGGTCTACTGATCAGGGAGCGCGCGGGTTTCGCGTCTAGCGGACCGAGTTTGTCGAGAGGGCGACCGTTGCCATCCACGACACGACCAAGCAGCTGGTCGCCCACGGGCAGATGTTTGGCTCGATCAAAGGCGCGCCGAAACGGTTGGCTGGTCAGGCCGATTCTTGGCGGCGGCGGCGGGATTTCCAGCGGAATCACGTTGCATCCCGGCGCCAGACCGTAGACATCCTCGGTTGGCATCATGTAAAGCCGTTCGCCGGAAAATCCGACCACTTCCGCTTCCACCATGCCGTCGCCCGGCACCTGGATTCGACAGCTGGCTCCGAGTGCCAATTTCAGCCCGGATGCTTCCATGACGAGCCCGCTAATACGCGTCAGACGCCCACTGGTCTGAAACGGTTCGACCTCAGCCAACTGCTCTCGGCAATCAACAAGGAAGTTTCGCCAGTTTTGGCAGTGATCGTTCACGGCGTGCCTGGCCCATTCCAGGCACTTGTCAGTCCAAGTGCTTCGACAACGCGACGCCAGCGCGTTGCGACCGTTGCATCCAGTTGACTGCTGCCCGATTCAAGCGTGCAGTCCCCAGGATTGAGGCGTGGTTCGTCGAGCAAGCGATGCCCTGCATGAGCCAACGCATCGCCGACATAGGAACGCACGAGCGAGGCGTCGTCCGGATGCAGGAAGATCGTCGCGTGTTGATGCGGCAGCTGGGCCAGGGCCTCATGGACAACACGAAGAATGACGTCCGGCCGCGCTGATATTTCCGCGCGCACGACGCGCTGCGCAATTTCCGTTGCCAGGGCGAGCAATTCATCCGCCACCTGCTGATCAAATTCAAGCAGGGCCTGATCGAGACTATTGGCAGCGCTGGCCAGCCGGTTGGCCTCTGCTTGTGCCGCAGCCTGACCCGCGGCGTAACCAGCCTGGTAACCATCTCGACGCGCATTTTCGCCAATACGTTCGATTTCCTTGAGACCAAGCTCCTCTGCCGTCGGGGAATCTTCGGCATTCGCGTTGGGCGTCTCCAGGTCGAAGTTCGCGAGTTCCCATCTTTCCCATGCGGTCATGCCGCTCATACCATCTGGTCCTCTCCGCCTTTGCCGCCGAGGACAATTTGTCCTTCGTCAGCAAGACGCCGGGCGACTTTGAGAATCTCCTTCTGTTCGCCTTCAACCTCCGACAAGCGTACCGGGCCCTTGGCCTCAAGATCTTCCTTGAGCATTTCGGCAGCGCGCTGGGACATGTTCTTGAATATCTTGTCCCGCAGTTCCGGCGACGCACCCTTCAAGGCCAGAATCAGCGAGTCGGACTGGATCTCGCGCAGTAGCAGCTGGATACCACGATCGTCAACATCGAGCAAATTCTCGAACACGAACATTTCGTCGAGAATCTTCTGCGCCAGGTCCGGATCGTATTCGCGCACATTGTCGACGATTGAGGTCTCCGCAGCTTGGCCGACGAAGTTCAGTATTTCCGCCGCGTGGCGAACCCCCCCCATCGCCGTCTTTTTCACGTTGCTGGAAGCGCCGGCCAGAAGCCTCTTG
>PMIH01000102.1:403-4243 GCA_003158255.1 Rhodocyclaceae bacterium | reverse complement strand
CGGAGACGAGACATTCTCCGCTGCCGCCTCGGCGGGAACGGCATAGCTCCCGGATGGGTTGCCAGCAGCCGGGCCCGTCTGCGCGTTGGTTCCACCGGAAGTACTTCCACTACTGCTACTGCCGGTACTGCTGCCGGTACTGCTGCCGGTGCCGCTACTGGTACTACTGCTATCACCACCGCCGCCACCACCGCACGACCAGCAGCCGATACCGGCGAGCACAACCGTCATTTTCAGCAAGCTATTCACGACACCCTCCCAAGTATGGCGCTCAGGATAGGTCAGTTAGCGTTCCCGGGACAGTGTCGCAAATAATAGACAGCCAGAACTCCCGGGCGCATTACGCCTTCTCGAAGGTGATGTGCCCGCCGGTCGACGACACCCGGATCGTATCCTTGGCGGCAAACTTGCCTTCCAGAATGGACTTGGCGAGCGGATTCTCGATGCGCTCCTGGATCGCCCGCTTGAGCGGTCGCGCGCCGAACACTGGATCGAAACCAGCCTCTGCCACTTCCGCCAGCGCCTTGTCGTCGACCTTGATCTTCATCTCCAGCCGCGCCAGCCGCTTCTCCAGATAACCCAACTGGATGCGAGCGATGGACGCAATGTTCTTCTGGTCGAGCGCGTGGAAGACCACGATCTCGTCGATGCGGTTGATGAATTCGGGGCGGAAATGCGTCTTCACCTCGCCCATCACTGCCAGCTTGATGACCTGATAGTCATCGCCGCTCATCTGCTGGATCATCTGTGAGCCGAGGTTCGAGGTCATCACGATCACCGTGTTCTTGAAGTCCACGGTGCGCCCCTGGCCGTCGGTCATACGACCGTCGTCGAGCACTTGCAGCAGCACGTTGAACACGTCTGGATGCGCCTTCTCGACCTCGTCGAACAGAATCACGGAATACGGCTTTCTGCGCACCAGCTCGGTGAGATAGCCGCCCTCCTCGTAACCAACGTAGCCAGGGGGCGCGCCGATCAGTCGCGCCACGGAATGCTTCTCCATGAACTCGCTCATGTCGATGCGGATCAGGTGGTCCTCGCTGTCGAACAGGAACTCGGCCAGCGCCTTGCATAGCTCGGTCTTGCCCACACCCGTCGGGCCGAGGAACAGGAAGGAGCCGTAGGGGCGGTTCTCGTCCGAAAGTCCCGCGCGCGAGCGACGGATGGCGTCCGACACCAGCCGCACCGCTTCGTCCTGACCGATGACGCGGGCATGCAGGCGATCTTCCATTTTCAACAGTTTCTCGCGTTCGCCCTGCATCATCTTGCTGACAGGAATGCCCGTGGCGCGCGAAACGACTTCTGCAATTTCCTCGGCGCCAACCTGCGTCCGCAGCAACCGATGCGGCGTACCACCACCACTGACTTTCGCGGCAGCCGAGTCGGCGACCTTCAACTGCGCTTCAAGCTGCGGCAGCTTGCCGTACTGTAGCTCGGCAAGCTTGTCGTACTGGCCCTTGCGCTGTAGATCGGCGATCTCGGCGCGCACCTTTTCGATCTCTTCCTTGATGTGCTGCGTGCCATGCACCTGCGCCTTTTCGGCTTTCCAGATTTCTTCGAGGTCCGAGTATTCCTTCGACAGCTTGGCGATCTCGTCCTCGATCAGGCCGAAGCGCTTCTTCGACGCNNAGGTCGATCGCCTTGTCGGGCAAAAAACGGTCGGTAATGTAGCGATGGCTCAATTCCGCCGCGGCGACGATGGCCGGGTCGGTGATGTCCACGCCGTGGTGGATCTCGTACTTTTCCTGCAAGCCGCGCAGGATGGCGATGGTCGCCTCGACGCTCGGCTCGTCGACCAGCACCTTCTGGAAGCGCCGCTCCAGTGCCGCGTCCTTCTCGATGTACTTGCGGTATTCGTCCAGCGTAGTCGCGCCAATACAGTGCAACTCGCCGCGTGCCAGCGCCGGCTTGAGCATGTTGCCGGCGTCGATCGCGCCCTCGGCCTTACCCGCGCCGACCATGGTGTGCAGTTCGTCGATGAACAAGATGATGCGCCCCTCGTCGAGCGCCACTTCCTTCAGCACCGCCTTCAGCCGCTCCTCGAATTCACCGCGGTATTTGGCGCCGGCCAGGAGCGAGGCCATGTCGAGGTTCAGCACCTTCTTGTCCTTCAGCGTCTCCGGCACTTCGCCATTGACAATGCGCTGCGCCAGCCCTTCGACAATGGCCGTCTTGCCGACNNCCTTCGGCTTCCTGGCTGCCGACGCTCTGGCCGCCACGCACCGTCTCGATGGCCTTTTCCAGCGCAGGGCGGGCCAGCCCGTGCTCCTTGAGCAATTTGCCCGCCTCACCCTTGTCGCTCGACAGCGCCAGCAGAAACATCTCCGAAGCAATGAACTCGTCGCCGCGCTTCTGCGCTTCCTTGTCCGTCACATTGAGCAGGTTGGAAAGGTCGCGGCCGATGGTCACCTCGCCACCGTGCCCCTCCACCTTGGGTAGCCGGTCGATGGCCTTGCCGAGCGCCGTCTTGAGCGGCGGTGCATTGACGCCTGCCCGCTGCAAAAGCGATGTCGTACCGCCATCCTCCTGCTCAAGCAGCGCCAGCAGCAAATGCTGCGGCTCGATGATCTGGTTGTCATGACCGACCGCCAAACTTTGGGCGTCGCTCAGGGCCTGCTGGAATTTGGTAGTGAATTTGTCGAAGCGCATGGGTGCCTCCCTAATGTCGTTAATACCGATGTGGGGATTCCGGCCGCGTTTTCAACCGGGATACTCGGGGCATAATGCGCCCATGAGCCCAAAGATCGTTTCCGCCCGGGACGCCATTGCCCGAATCAAGGACGGTGACACCGTCGCCACCACTGGTTTTGTCGGCATCGGTTTTGCGGAAAACCTTGCCGTCGCGCTCGAACAACGCTTCATGGAGTCCGGCGCACCACGACGACTGACTTTGGTCTATGCCGCCGGCCAGGGCGACGGCAAGTCGCGCGGCCTCAACCATCTGGGCCACGAAGGACTGGTCGCCCGGGTCATCGGCGGCCATTGGGGCCTCGCGCCAAAATTGCAGGCGCTGGCCGTCGAGAACAAGATCGAGGCCTGGAATTTGCCGCAGGGCGTCATCACCCATCTGTTCCGCGACATCGCCGCCGGCAAACCCGGTACGCTGACGCACGTCGGTCTCGGCACTTTCGTCGATCCACGCCTGGGCGGCGGCAAGCTGAATGCGAAGACCACCGAAGACATCGTCCGCCTGATGCCCATCGACGGCCAGGACTATCTCTTCTACAAGGCTTTCCCGATCCATGTCGCGTTCATCCGCGGCACCACAGCCGACCTCGACGGCAACATCACCATGGAGAAGGAGGCGCTGACGCTGGAAACGCAAGCCGTCGCCATGGCCGCGCACAACTCGGGCGGCATCGTCATCGCCCAGGTCGAACGGGTTGCCGACCGCGGCACCCTCAATCCACGCCTGGTGAAAATTCCGGGCGTGCTGGTCGATTTCGTGGTCGTCGCCGAAAAGCCCGAGTACCACATGCAGACGTTCGCCGAAGCCTACAGCCCGGCTTTTTCCGGCGAGATCCGCGTACCCATGTCGGCAATTCCGGCCATGCCGATGAGCGAACGCAAGATCATCGCCCGCCGGGCAGCAATGGAATTGAAACGGGGTGCCGTCGTCAATCTCGGCATCGGCATGCCGGAAGGCGTCGCCGCGATTGCGGCGGAAGAGAACATCATCGACCGCCTGACCATGACCGCCGAACCGGGCGTCGTTGGCGGCATTCCGGCCGGCGGCCTCAACTTCGGCGCCGCCACCAACACGCAGGCCATTATCGACCAGCCCAGCCAGTTCGATTTCTATGATGGCGGCGGCCTCGACATCGCCTTCCTCGGCCTCGC
>PMIH01000102.1:0-342 GCA_003158255.1 Rhodocyclaceae bacterium | reverse complement strand
GCAGTCGGCAAGACGGTGCTCTACATCACCGAGCGCTGCGTCTTCCAGCTCCGCCCCGATGGCATGGAACTCCTGGAAATCGCCCCGGGCGTCGACCTGCAACGCGACATTCTGGAGCGCATGGACTTCGTGCCGCTGATGCGAGAAAAGATCAAGTATATGGACGAACGGATATTCCGCCCGGCACCAATGGCGCTAGACTTGTAGCAACGCCGCTTGAGCGCCCGGATATTTCACCACGACCACGGAGATGGAGAAAACCATGAATACAAAACACGAATTTGGCGAAATCCAACGCAAGAACATGGAAGCCGCAATGCGCCTGGCGCAAATCTCGATCGA
>PMIH01000277.1 GCA_003158255.1 Rhodocyclaceae bacterium | reverse complement strand
CGGCTCGGCTGGGTCAGGTCCGGCGGAACATCGAGCGGCGTCAACTTGCCGGCCGACTTGTACTCGATCTTCTTCGATTCCAGCAGCGAACCGCTACAGCCGGCGAGCAACACCGGTACGGCGACAGCAAACAACAGAACCTTGCGCTTCATGCGTTCCTCGCGAAAATCAGAGTTGGATGCCGGCTTCGCGCAGCGCCGAACGCACGCGCTCGTGGTGCTCCGGCGATAACGGCGTCATCGGCAAACGTTGGCCTTCTTCGATCAGTCCCATTTCGACGCAGGCCCATTTCACGGGAATCGGATTGGCTTCCACGAACAGGTTGCGGTGCAGCCCGAGCAGGCGGAAGTTGATGGTACGCGCCGTCGCCAGATCGCCGGCCNNAGCAGCGTCAACGCCAGCGCCGTCGCATCGTCGCCGCTGAGCACCGAGAAGTTCTGTGGTGCGCGCTTGATGAGATCGGTGCCGCGCTCGATGTTGCCGGTGGCATCCTTGATGCCGACGATGCCGGGTACCTGCGCCAGGCGCAGCGTCGTGTCGTTGGCCAGATCTGCACCCGTGCGGCCCGGCACGTTGTACANNTGCGTCGGCTTGTTGTAGTACGGCACGACCGAAAGGTGCGCTGTGGCACCCGCCTTGCGGGCGAATCCGGCCAGTTCGATCGCTTCGGTCGTCGAGTTGGCGCCGGTACCGGCAATCACCGGCACGCGATCGGCTGCTTGCTCGACGACGGTCTCGATCAGCCGGCAATGCTCGTCGAAGTTGACGGTCGGCGATTCGCCCGTCGTACCGACGACGACGATGCCGTCCGATCCTTCGCGGATATGCCAGTCGACCAGCGTGCGCAAACGCGGCAGGTCGAGGCTGCCATCGCCGTGCATGGGCGTGACGATAGCCGGCAGGGAACCCTGGATGATTGTTTTTGCCATATGCCTGCCCTTAGGTTCGGGCTTTGCCTAAAAGTTCGATTCTATCTTACAGATCGGCCAGAACCTTGATATGGGCCGAGACGCTGCGCGCCAGCGCCGACAGGCTGTAACCGCCTTCGAGCATGGAAACGATGCGGCCCTGGGCGCTTTCCCTGGCCACCGCCTTGATCTGTTCGGTGACCCAGGCGTAATCCGACTCGACAAAACCGAGCGAACCCATGTCGTCTTCGTAATGCGCATCGAAGCCGGCCGAGATGAAGATCATCTCCGGCGCAAATTCGTGCAGGCGCGGCAGCCATATTTCCGTAACGATCTCGCGAAAGCGATCGCCACGCGTACCGGCCTTGACCGGCACGTTCACCATGTTTGCAGCAGGGTCTTCGGTGCCGCAATACGGATAGAACGGATGCTGGAAGGTCCCCACCATCAGCACCTGCTCGTCGCCGGCGAAAATATTTTCGGTGCCGTTGCCGTGATGCACGTCGAAATCGACGATGGCGACCCGCTTCAGGCCCCACTGCTCGATGGCATGCCGGGTGGCAACCGCGATGTTATTGAAGAAACAGAAGCCCATCGCCTTGGCGCGCTCGGCGTGATGGCCGGGCGGGCGAATGGCGCAGAAGGCATTGGGCGCTTCGCCGCGCATGACGATGTCGGTCGCCAGCACACCCGCGCCGGCCGAACGCAGCGCTGCCCGCCAGGTGCCGGGGCTCATCGCTGTATCGGGATCGACATGGTGGATACCGTGCTCGGGAGAACTTTCCTCGAGCATCTCGATGTACTTGCGCGGATGCACGCGCAGCAGCTGGTCCATCTCCGCCAGCGGTGCGTCATGGAAGGAAAGGTAGAGATCGAGGCCGGCGGCAATGAGGCGATCCTGGATCGCGCCGAGGCGCTCCGGGCACTCTGGATGGTGCGAGCCCATGTCGTGACGCCAGCAGTCGCGATGGGTGATGAAAGCCGTGGTCATGTCGGGGATAGCATACAATCAATCGGAAGTCAGATTATGACTCTATTTGCTGCCTTGTCGCCAGCCACCATGCGCTCCCCGACGCCCAATAACTCAAACAATCCCATGGCCGGCGTCATTGCCGCCGCTGGTCGCATCATCCTTGGCAAGGACAGGCAGGTTCGGCTCGCGCTTGCCTGCCTGCTCGCCCGTGGCCACCTGCTGATCGAAGACCTGCCCGGTGTCGGCAAAACCACATTGGCCCACGTGCTGGCGCAAGCGCTTGGCCTCCACTTCCAGCGCATCCAGTTCACCAGCGACATGCTGCCCGCCGACATCCTCGGCGTCTCCATCTTCGATCGCGCCAGCGGCGCCTTCAATTTTCATCCGGGACCGATCTTTTCCCAGCTCGTGCTCGCCGACGAAATCAACCGCGCCACACCGAAGACGCAAAGCGCACTGCTCGAAGCGATGGAGGAGCGGCAAGTCACCGCCGAGGGTCAGACGCGTCCGCTACCGGCCCCCTTCTTCGTCATCGCCACGCAAAACCCGGCGCACCAGATCGGCACTTTCCCGCTGCCCGAATCGCAGCTCGACCGCTTCCTGATGAAGATCGAGCTCGGCTATCCCGACCGCGCCGCCGAGCGCGAACTGCTGGCCGGCGCCGACCGGCGCGAACTGCTGGCGGGCATGGCGCCTTGCATCGCGCCGGCCGAATTGCAGGCGCATCAGGAGGCCGTGCGGCACGTGCATGTGTCGGACGCGCTGATCGACTATGTGCAGGCACTAGTGGCGTACAGCCGCGCATCCGCCGACTGGCAGACCGGCCTGTCGCCGCGCGCCGCGCTGGCGTTGCTCGCCTCGGCGCGTGCCTGGGCCTGGCTCGCCGGCCGCGACCACGTGTTGCCGGAAGACATCCAGACCGTGCTGCCGGGCGTCGCCGGCCATCGACTGCGCCCGGCCGGCGACGGCCCCGCCGCCGGTAATATCGCGCGGCTCATCGAGGCCGTGCCGATTCCGTAACACCAATGCAGCATAATCGCCCGCCCCCTCCCGACCTCCCCCTCGCGGGGGAGGCGACTGCTTGGCTCGCTGCGCTCGATATAGGCATTGGCGCTTGGTGAATCTCGCCACAACCTTACGCGAGCAATTTATCCGCTGGGCATTGCGCGTCAAGTCGCCGGAACCCTCGCCCATCACGCTTGGCCAGCGCCGCGTTTACGTCCTGCCGACGCGCGCCGGCCTTGGCTACGCCGCNNTCGTCGCCATCCTGCACACCTTCCGCAACCTCGTGCGGCTGAAAGTCAGTCGTGGCAGGACGCCGCCAGTATTCGCCGGCGAGCACGCCGCCTTCCATCTCGTCCTGGCGAGCGACATCGAGCGCCGCACGCTGCGCCTGTGGCTGCCGGGCGGCGAGAACACATGTGTCGACATCGCTGCCAACGATGCCGCCGATGCCTGCCTACAGTTGCCGACGACAAAACGCGGCTGGCTCGACCTGCCCCGCGTCGGCCTGGAGACAACCTGGCCGTTCGGCCTGATCCGCGCCTGGGCCTACTGCGCGCCAGAAGCCCGCTGCCTCGTCTATCCAAAACCCGCGGTCAAGGCGCCACCGCTGCCATGGGCCGGTGGCGAAGCCGGCAGCCGCCTCGCCGGTGGTCACGGCAACGACGATTTCGCCGGACTGCGCGGCCACCAGCCGGCCGACCCGCCGCGCCATGTTGCCTGGAAAACCGCCGCCCGCCAGGGCGACGACGCGCCGCTCCTGACCAAGCAGTTCGACGGCGCCGCGGCCGCGCGCATCTGGCTCGACTGGGACGACGCTCCCGCCGCCGACATCGAAACGCGCCTGTCGATACTAACGCGCTGGGTGCTCGATGCCCACGCCGCCGGCCTCGTCTGGGGCTTGCGTTTGCCGGAGCGCACGTTCGCGCTCGCGTCCGGCGAAGAGCACCTCCAGGCGGCATTGACCGCCCTCGCGCTCCATGGCCAAAACTAACTCCCCACCGCTGGCGCCGGCGCAGACGTGGTGGCTGCTCGCCACCGGCTTCAGCGCCATCGCGCCGCTGGCGCCGCACGTTCAACTGTGGCTGGGCGCCGCTGCCATGTTGGCGCTTGCCTGGCGCGGCGGCCTGGCCTGGTATCGCCAGCCGCTGCCGCCGCGCTGGTTGCTGGTCCTGCTCGTCGTCGCCGGCAGCGCGGGCGTGCTGCTCCAGTTTCGCACCCTGCTCGGCCAGAGTCCCGGCGTCGCGCTGCTGATCCTGTTTCTCGCCCTCAAGCAACTGGAGTCGCGCACCGCGCGCGATGGTCTCGCCATCGTCTTCCTCGCCTTCTTCCTGGCGCTGTCCCAGTTCTTCTACACCCAGGCCATTGCCGCCGCGATCGCTTCCGCGGTCGCAATCCTCGTCGCCACCGCGACGCTGCTGGCGCTGACCGACCACCGCCCGACACCGCTGACGCTCTTGCGCCGCGCCGGCTCAATGCTGTTGCAGGCGATGCCGCTGATGCTGTTGCTGTTCGTACTCTTTCCGCGCATCCAGGGGCCGCTGTGGGCCTTGCCACGCGACGCCAGCAATGCCGTCACCGGGCTGTCCGACACCATGGCGCCGGGCAGCATCAGCCGGCTTTCGCAGTCCGATGCCATCGCCTTCCGCGTCCGCTTTCCGGGCGCCGTGCCGAAGCAGCAGCAACTCTACTGGCGTGGCCCGGTGCTGTCCGAATTCGACGGCCGCACCTGGCGCCCCCGGCAGTCGCAGCCCCGGCCGCGACTGCCCTACGACGCGCCGGCAAGCGGCGGCATCGACTACGAAATCACGCTCGAACCGCACGGCAAGAACTGGTTGTTCGCGCTCGAGCTGCCGGGCCAACCGCCTGAAGACACGCTCGCCACCAGCGATTTCCAGTTGCTCACGCGCGAACCGGTCACCGTGCGCCAGCGCCATGCGCTGCGCGCCTATCCGGACCTGCACGCCGGCCGCGACGAGCCGGAAGGCCTGCGCGAACGCGCACTCAACCTGCCCAGCGGCAGCAACCCGCGCATTCGCGCGCTTGCCGCCGGCTGGCGCGCCAACGCGCAGAACGACGACGACGTGCTGCGCCAGGCCGAAACCTTCTTTCTGCGCCAGCACCTGATCTACACGCTGTCGCCGCCGCGCCTGGGCGAGCAGACCGCCGACGAGTTTTTGTTCGACACCCAACAGGGCTTCTGCGAGCATTTCGCCAACGCCTTCGCCGTCGCCATGCGCGCGGCCGGCATTCCCGCCCGCGTCGTCACCGGCTACCAGGGCGGCGAAGTGAATCCGGTCGACGGCTGGCTGACGGTGCGGCAATACGATGCCCACGCCTGGACCGAGGTCTGGCTGCCGCAGCGCGGTTGGCTGCGCGTCGACCCGACCGCCATCAGCGCACCGGCACGGATCGACTTCAATCTCGCTGCCGCCGTTCCGGAGGGCGATCCGCTGCCGCTCCTGATGCGCGCCGATCTTTCCTGGCTGCGCGACATCCGCTTCCGCTGGGACGCGGTCACCAACACCTGGAACCAGTGGGTGCTCGGCTACAACCCGGAACGGCAGCGCGATCTGCTGCGCCGGCTCGGCATGTCAACGCCGGACGTGCAAAGCATGACCGCCGCGCTGGCGACGCTGTCCGGTCTGGCATTGCTGGCGCTGACCGCCTGGACGCTGCGCCAGCGGCGACGCCGCGATCCTGCGCTCGCACTCTGGGAGCGGCTCTCGAAGCGCCTGGCGCGCCAGGGGCTGGCGCGGGCGCCGACCGAAGGCCCGCTCGACTACGCCACGCGGGTCGCCGCCGCGCTGCCACAAGCTGCCAGCGAGATGCAGGCCATCGCCGCCCTCTATGGCCGCCTGCGCTACGGCCCCGGCACGCCGGCAATGCTCGACGAACTACGTCGCCGCGTGGCATCCTTCCGACCATGAAACGTTTACTGCTTCCCTTCCTGCTGCTGGCCGCCACCGCGAATGCCGCCGAGCTTTACGACGAACGCGCCGACGTGCGCGCCTTCGTCGCCGAGATGGCCGAACGCAACGGCTTCGATCCGGACGTACTGCTGGCGCACTTCCGCAAAGTCCATTACAGCCCGCCGGTCATCAAGGCCATCATGCCGCCGACTTCGCCCGGCGTCCGCTCCTGGCAGGCGTATCGCACCCGGTTTGTCGAACCTGCGCGCATCGCGCACGGGCTGGAGTTCTGGCACCGCCATGACGCCACCCTGGCGCGCGCCGAGGCCATCTACGGCGTGCCGGCGGAAATCATCGTCGCGATCATCGGCGTCGAAACCATCTACGGCCGACACATGGGCCGCTTCGACGTTTTCAACGCGCTCAGCAATCTCGCCTTCGACTATCCGCCGCGGGCCGAACTCTTCCGCCAGGAACTGGAAGCCCTGCTGCTGCTGGCGCGCGATGAGCAGTGCAGTCCATGGCAGTTCCGCGGCTCCTATGCCGGCGCGATCGGCTTGCCACAGTTCCTGCCGTCGAGCGTGCGCAACTACGCGGTCGACTTCGACGGCGATGGCCACATCGACCTGACCCACAGCGTCGACGATGCCATCGGCAGCGTCGGCCGCTTCCTCAACGAACACGGCTGGGCGACCGGCGAGGCCATCGTCTGGCCGGCGAAAGTCAGGGGTGACGGTACGCCGAGCCTGCTGGCCGAAGGCATCGCGCCGAACCGGCTACCCGAGAATATGTTCGAATTCGGCGTCGACGCCGAAGGCGCGCCGGAGAAGCCGGCGGCGCTGATCGACCTGACGACGCCGGATGCGCCGACCGAATACCGGCTCGGCTTCAATAATTTCTACGTGCTGACGCGCTACAACCGCAGCACTTTCTACGCCGCCGCGGTAACGGACCTGGCCGAAACGCTGCGCGCAGCGCGGCCGCAAGCGCAGCGCGCAGAAACCGCCCGCCTGGAAATCAATTCGGCGGCAGATCCGGGAACAGCACCTCGGTAAAACCGAACCGGCGGAAATCCCGCACGCGCATCGGGAACAGCTTGCCGATCAGGTGGTCGCATTCGTGCTGGACGACGCGGGCGTGGAAGCCATCGACGACGCGGTCGATCGGATGGCCCTGCGGATCGAAACCGCGGTAGCGAACGCGGGTGAAGCGCGGCACTTCGCCGCGCAGGCCGGGCACGGATAGGCAGCCCTCCCAGGCCAGTTCCTCCTCGTCCGCCAGCGGCGTAACGACCGGATTGATCAGGATCGTTTCGGGCACCGGCTCGGCATCCGGGTAGCGCTCGCTCTTCGCCATGCCGAACACCACCACCTGCAAACCGACGCCGATCTGCGGCGCNNGCCGCCATGGTCTCGAACATGTCGCCGATCAATCCATGCAGCAGCGGATCGGAAAAATCCGTCACCTGTTCCGCCAGGCCGAGCAGCCTCGAATCGCCCATGCGCAAAATTTCCCGAACCGCCATCAAATTCCTCCGTGTCATCCGATTGCCACGACAGCGGCGCATTATCGCCGAGAGCGTCCACTTCAGGCGCTGTCAAGTGTCGCCGGCAATTGAAACATTCTGTTTCATCCGCCGGCTGAACTTTCCGTTTGCCTTGGTATCTACACTTCCTGTCGCCAACGAGAGGAGCAGAAGTGATAACCATTACAACTCAAGCGATCGATAAATTTCTCGCAGATTCAAGACGATACCTCGCCTACGAGAATTCCGCTTTCAAGCGGGTGGCCGGCACCCTCCCCCCGGCCACCCCCAGGTACCGCCAGCCGGCGCCTGCAAAATCCAGCTGGGAGGCCAGGAGCAGCCTATGACGCAATTCAGCATGAGCCTTGTCGATATCCTCACGCCGCCCCGCAACAATTGGCTCAGGCAACTGGCAAGACGTAAATCGAACCTGCCGGCGTGTGTGCGGGTCGTGCGTTTCAGCAACGTCGATGATGACGATCTCGATAGTACCGAGGCGATCGCGTCCGTACCGCCGCGGCAGGACCCGCTGCCGGCGGCTGGCTAGGCATGCCGGCTGCAAAGTCAGCCGTGGCGGTACGCCGTGGCGGCTGACTACTGGGCGATGCCGGTTATGTACGCCTTGCGGATGAGGCCGCCGCACTGGGCCGAGGGATAGCCGGAGCCGCTGGTATCCATGCGCGCCAGCACGCCGTAATAAGTCTTGGTGCTGTCGATCCACGGGTAGAAGCCGAACGCCCCGGCGGAGCTGAACGAACCGTCGCCCGTGGTCGGATCGTCCTCGACCCAGTGGCCGACGCTGTAACTCCAGTTTGCCGGCAGCGGCGAATACTCGGCCGTAGCGCAGGTGCCCGGCAGGGTGCAGGTCTTCTGATAACCGAGCAGGCCGGCGATCTGGAGTTGGCCATTCAGTATCTTGCGCAGGAACACTGCGTAGCTTTGCGCCGACGTGATCGCGCCGCCGGCGAGCAGGGGACCGTTGAAGCTGACGGCGATGTCGCTGCCGAGTTGCGACTGGTAGGCGAGCGCCACATCCGCGCCGGTCATGCTCGCCATGCCGTTGTCGGTGCCCCACTTCTCGAAATGGCCCGAATCGTAGTGAAAGCGGCCGAGGCTCGCGGGCGTGTAGGTATCGTTGCCCGAAAACGCGAAGCACGAAGCCACTGTCATGTTCGGGCCGCAGGCATTACCCATGCTCACATAGCCCGATTGCATGTGCGTGGCCTGCACGTCGGTCGCCGTCAGCGTACCGCCGCGCACCTGCGCCACGTAGGCGCCGAACAGCCACTTCGATGCGGAGGCGATATTCATCACCGTCGTCGCCGTGTAGGTTGTGCCGCCGATTGAACCACTGGCGATGGCGCCGGCCTTGTCGCCAATTTCGTAATAGAACGGACTCACCGCCGCGCAGTTCGCGTTTGCAGCCGCCGTCTGCTGGGCAGCGGCAATTCGCGTCGCCTTGTCCGGCGTTCCCGTACCCGTTCCTGTCCCCGTACCCGACGACGAACCCCCGTCGCTGCTGCCGCCACCACCGCAGGCCGTTGCCGCCAACGCGACCAACACCGTGACCAACGCCCGTCCAGGTTTCGACCACGCCGCCATTTCAGCATCCAACATATCACCCCTCCCTTTCCCACTTGTGATCTATCGCCGCCGCTATTACAGCGCCGACTTGTAAGCATCTGGCATCGAGCGTCGGTCAAATTGTAAGCAGTTGTTTCGTGCCGACTTGCGGGATTCATTCTCCCCTGCGCACCATGGACGCTCCGTCACGGATTCAGTGGGCTAGCATTCGCCTATGAAAGCCACCCCACCCACGCCCCACTGCCCGTGCGGCAGCGGCAAACCGCTCGCCGATTGCTGCGCCGCCTTTCTCGCTGGCACCGGCAACGCGCCCACGGCCGAAGCGCTGATGCGCTCGCGCTACTGCGCCTACGTGCTGCGGCGCGAGGACTACCTGCTCGCCACCTGGCACGCCACCACGCGCCCTGCCGAATTGGGCCTGGCGCGCGAGGCGCCGGCCAAGTGGCTCGGCCTCGATGTTCGGCGCCACGAGCAAACCGACGCCGATCACGCCAGCGTCGAATTCGTCGCGCGCTACAAGGTCAACGGGCGCGCCGACCGCCTGCACGAAATCAGCCGCTTCGTGCGCGAAGACGGGCGGTGGTTCTATGTCGACGGGGAAGTCGCGTAAAGTCAGCCGTGGCGGCACGCCAGGCCGTTCGGACGCTGCCGGTACTTACCCGGCAGATGAACGCAGCGACGATTGTCCGCCGACAGACTGCCGGACTTGCGCTTCCAGCATGCTGGCCGCATCAACGGCCAGTTGCCCCTGTCGCGGCTTCCTGCGCAAGCGCGGACCGACTGTGCCGCAGGCGCTGCCGACCAGATCCGAAAACACGGCATGCTGCTGCATGGTGTCATTGAGCAGCTCATGACAGAGCGAGCGCAACCGTTCCGACACGGTCGGATCCCGCCGCATGCTATCGACGCATAGTTGCGCCAGCTTTTTCCGAAACTCCAGGTGAACGGAGACGCGGTTGATCAGGTGCTGGCGTTGCTGGCTGCACTCGTTGAGGAGTCGCTCCTGAAAGCCGAAGTGTTCGCGCGTGAAGTAAGCCACCCAATCGAGCAGTTCGCAAAGCGAATCTGCCGCACCGCGTTCCGAGGCAAGCCGATCGACCTGACTCGTGGCCCAGGCGAGGAACTGCGTGTGATCCTGATCTTCCTCTATCCCGCCCGGGGGGCTGAAATTGGTCACCATAACGGGTCTCCTCTTTGTTGTCGGCCACCACGTATTTTTTGTCTTCTACCTCTAATTTGCGCGCCGACTGCCGGCAAATCAAGTCGCAGTGCAGCAATCGCCGGCGAGATCAGGCCTTGGCGTCGATGTTTCGATGCAGCGCCTTTTCGACGGCGTTGTCGAAGAAGGACAGCGTGCTGCCGGTCGACGCTTGCGCGGAAGCGCTCTGCCGTTCCAGGATCGAGCGCGCCAGGCTGATCGCGCAATCCCAGGCCGAGTTCAGGAACAGCGGGTTGCCCAGACCGGGGCTGATCCAGCAAAGCCGGCCGCAACGGGGGGTGCCGTCGGGCATCAGGAATTCCACCCAGTCGCCGATGACCAGCTCGCTGACCAGTTCGCCAACGACAACGGCATCCGGGTTGGCCGCACGCACGGACTGGAGCGTCAGACCGTTCAGTTCCAGCGTCGAGACGACATCGCCGCCCAGGACCCTGCCGGCAGCAACCGCGGTAGCCGCGGCAACGGTCTTGCCGCGCAAGGCCGCCGCCTGGTGGGCAAAGCAGGCATCGAGGAAAGCCGCCCGCGCCTCGCCGGTAACGCCGACGCGGTCCAGGCCCGCCTTGATCCGGGCCAGCAGATCCGGCACCATTTGCGCCAGCCGCATGCGGTCATCATGTTCGACCTTGGCCTGGATGCTCCACAAGAGGTCGTCCAGAACCGCTTCGTCCGCCCGCCAGGCTTCGCCGCGCTCGCCACCGGCGAGGGCATCGGCCACCAGCACTTTCGTCCAGTGCGCGCGCAGAAAATCGGCGATCGCCGGCGGCGCCACGGCAAGGGTGCGGGAACCCACCAGGTGCCAGGCACCCTCGGCGGCGAGATCCTGTTCCTCCTGCCTCTTGGCCAGTGCGATGAAGCCCTGCGCGCTGCCCTGGAGGTCGTGATTGCGACGGGCCATGAAACTTTCGAGTTCGGCACTGTAGCGCGCGAACACTTCGGTATCGCGATGGAATTCCGACTGCACGCCAATGGCCACGCGCAGCAACTCGGCGCAGACCGGATGGCTGCCATCGACATCCGCGCCCAAACCCATGGTCGCCTGCCCCATGGTTTCCAGCAGCACGCGCGCCGGATGCTGCGGGTCGGTGAAGAACGTGGCACCGAGGATCGCCGCCTTCAGCACCGGCATCTGCAAGCGCGCGACCGCCGCCTTGACGGCAGCCGAGAGACGCGCGTCGTCGAACAAGGCGTCGAACAGCACCGACAGCACGTCGAGCGCGACTGCATCATGTGCGCGCAGGCGCGACATCACCTCGCCGGACTTGATCGCGTGCAAGGCATTTTCGGGTGCCGCCGTGGCCGGGGTACCGAACAGATCGGTCTCGCCAACGTGCTGCCATTGATCGATCTGCGCCATGATCTGTTCAAAGCGCGGCGAGCCAAACTCCATCGCCGAGCCTTCGCCACCGCTGTAGGGAATGGCCGCGCCCGGTGCACCGGAACCCGTCACCACCATGCCGGCTGGCTGAATTCTGGACAACACGGCTTGCTGCAAGGCGGCCATCGCATCCATCGAGCCGCCCGCCGGATCGGACCGCCTGCCGGCGGCGCGCCCTTCGCTGGGCGCTGCCTGCATGCGGGTCGGCGCAATCTGGTGCCGAACCAGCAGTTCATTGACATCCGCATACAGCAACGGCAGCTCCTGCACGAGCCGCGTTTCGACTTCGGGCAATCCGGCCAGCGCCTTCTGATGAAAGTCGCCGAGCGAGCCGAACATGTCGGCCAGCGCCCGGCAAACGGCTTCCGGCGACAACGGATCGTCGGCGAGCCGGAGCGACGGCCGCTCCAGCAAGGTGACGAACCGCTGGTGGAACTTGTACAAGCCGTTGGCGCACTCGTCCCGGAGGCGTTTCGAGAGATCGCCCAGCCGGATCGACAGTTCAAGCTGGTTGTCGTCCACCAGCCGGATCTGCGACGCGGTGAGGCTGTTGGCCAGCGCGAACCCGCTGCGGCCGCTGCCGCCTCCGCCCGTCGTCACATCGAACAACTGCGCGGCGCTGGCGCACAGCGCCTCGATTGCGGTTGACGAGTCGATGCCCGCCGCCCGCATCGTCCTCGTCAGGCGATCGAGAAACAGGTCGCGGATTTCCGCGATCAACGCCGCCCGATTCAACGGGCCCGTGGGAGTATCTTGAGTCGTCATTTCGCTATTTCGAACGTACTGGCGAAGAATATACCAACTTAGCCGAATGTCGGCGAAAGTCAGCCGTCGTGGCACGCCGACATTTATGATTCAGTTTCCGCTGCAAGGACTGGAAGACGCCCATGCCCCATCTGTTCGATCAACTCAAGCTGCGCGACGTCGTTCTCGCCAACCGGATCGGCATCCCGCCCATGTGCCAGTATTCGGCGCACGACGGCGTCGCATCCGAATGGCATTTCGTCCACTACGGCAGCCGCGCCGTCGGCGGCGCCGCGCTGATGATCGTCGAAGCGACGGCGATCACGCCCGAAGGCCGCATCAGCCCGGGCGATCTCGGGCTCTGGGACGATGCGCAGATCGAGCCGCTGGCGCGCATCGCACGCTTCGCCAGGGAGCAGGGTTGCACCGCCGCCGTCCAGCTGGCGCACGCCGGGCGCAAGGCCGGCGTCGGCCTGGGCTGGCAGCCGCAGCGCTCCCTGAGCCCGCAGGAAGGCGGCTGGACCGCCTTGGCGCCATCGGCGGTGCCGTTCGGCGAAGGCTACGCGCCGCCGCAGGAACTCGATGAATCTGGCATAAGGGAGATCATTCGGCACTTCGTCGCTGCCGCCCGCCGTGCCCATGCTGCGGGGTTCGAGGTGGTGGAAATCCATGCCGCCCACGGTTACCTGCTGCACGAGTTCCTCTCGCCACTGTCGAATCGCCGCACCGATGCCTGGGGCGGCAGTTTCGAGAACCGCAGCCGCCTCGTGCGCGAGGTGGTGACGGCGGTACGCGCCGAATGGCCGCAGCGCTTGCCGCTGCTGGTGCGCCTTTCCGCCACCGACTGGGTCGACGGCGGCTGGACCGCCGACGAAACCGTCGAGCTGTGCCGGACGCTCAAGGGGCTCGGCGTCGACCTGATCGACGTCTCGACCGCCGGCCTGGTGCCGACGGCGAAGATTCCCGCCGGGCCCGGCTTCCAGACCGAATTCGCCGCCCGCGTCCGTCGCGAGGCCGATGTGCCGACCACGGCCGTCGGCTTGATCACCTCGCCGGCGCAGGCCGACCATATCATCCGCACCGGTCAGGCCGACATGGTATTGCTCGGCCGCGAGATGTTGCGCAATCCGTATTGGCCACTGAGCGCCGCCCAGGCACTCGGACAGCCGATGCCATGGCCGCGGCAGTATCTGCGCGCCGGCCCGCCCGGCGCACCCGAACGCTGACCGCCGTCCTCAGTCGACGAGAAAACGCTCCCACTTGCCCGGCTCGCGCGCCGATAGCGGCGCATAGCCGGGCAGCGACGACAGGCGCTGGCGGAAAGTGCGCCCGGCCAAACGGCGAAGAAAGGCCTGCCCGGCTTCGGACCCCATCGCCGAATGACGCAGCGCGAAGCCGTAGCGCTCGTCCACCAGCGGCACGAAATCGAGGTCGTAGCGCGCCGCCGCGGCCATGATGCCGAAACCGACATCCGCCGAGCCACCGGCGACGGTCGCCGCGACCGCATCGTGGGTAAATTCTTCGTGGCCGTAGCCATCGATGCGCGCCGGATCGATGCCGGCAGCATCCAGGAGCTCGTCGATCATGGCACGCGTGCCCGAGCCGCGCTGGCGATTCACCATGCGCGCGCCGCGCGCCGCCACGTCGGCCAAAGACTTCAATCGCAGCGGGTTGCCGCGGGCGACGATCAATCCTTGCCGACGGCGCATCGCCGGCACGCAGACATGCAGCGTCGGTTTGAGCCAGCGCTTGAGCCAGCTCGCCAGTTGCGCGGGCGTCCACGCTTCCGGCACATGGAANNGGCACTTGCCGGCCATGCTCGGCCCAGTCGGCCAACGCGAGGTCGTGGCTGGCGTACAAAGTCAGTCGTGGTGGTACGCCGAGCACGGGCGCCAGCAGGCCATGCATGCGCGCTTCCCACACCGCATGCACTTCGCCAAGCGCGGCGCGAGCGGCGCCATCCATCTCGACCAGCGATTCGCCGAAAGGCGTCAGCCGCGTGCCGCGACCTTGCTCCATGACGACCAGATCATGACCGAACTGCTCCCGACATTGGCGCAGCAGGCCCCACGCGGCGCGGTAGGACATGCCGGCGGCGGCGGCGGCCTTGCCCAGTGCCGAGGTGTCGAGCAGCGCCGTCAGGAGTTGCAGCAGGCGACGGGTATCGACATCGCCGAGGTCGATACCGAGGTCCCAATTCCAGCGCAAGCTGGGTGCACGCTCCTGGGCTGGCGGCGTATTCTTCGAACTGTTTGCGGGTTTCGGCATATTCGGATTCCGTGGCCGCTACTTTAACCGCTTGGCAAGCAACCACCAGAAGGAGAGAGACAAATGCACGCCTTCAACATTCTCCGCCGTGGCCTGATCGCGACGGTCGCCCTGATCGCCGTCGGCGCGCAGGCGCAGGAACGTTTCATCACCGTCGCCTCGACCACATCGACCGAGCAGTCGGGCCTGTTCGGCCATCTGCTGCCCGTCTTCGAAAAGGCGAGCGGTATCAATGTGCGCGTCATCGCGCTCGGCACCGGCCAGGCACTCGACATAGCCCGACGTGGCGACGCCGACGTGGTGTTCGTGCACGACAAGGTCGCCGAGGAGAAATTCGTTGCCGAGGGCTTTGGCGTCAAGCGCCAGGAGGTGATGTACAACGACTTCATCCTGATCGGCCCGAAGGCCGACCCGGCCAAGGCGGCGGGCAAGGACATCCTCGAAGGCCTGCGCAAGATCGAAGCGGCGCAGGCGCCCTTCGTTTCGCGCGGCGACAAGAGCGGCACCCACGCCGCCGAGCTGCGCTACTGGAAGCTGGCCGGCGTCGACATCGATGCGAAGAAGGGCTCGTGGTACCGCGATACCGGCTCGGGCATGGGCCCGGCGCTCAACACTGCATCGTCGATGAACGCCTACATCCTGGCCGACCGCGGCACCTGGCTCAACTTCAAGAACCGCGGCGATCTCGGCATCGTCGTCGAAGGCGACACGCGGCTCTTCAACCAGTACGGCGTCATTCTGGTCAATCCCGCCAAGCATCCGCACGTGAAGCAGGCCGATGGGCAGAAGTTCATCGACTGGGTCGTTTCGCCAGAAGGACAGAAAACGATCGCCGAGTACAAGATTGGCGGCGAGCAACTCTTCTTTCCGAACGCGACGAAATAGGCAAGCCACCATGCGCCGCAACCTCTTCAAGCTCATGCTCGCGTTCATCGCTGCCGCTCCAGTCGGCCATGTACTGGCCGCCGACGAAGGCGGCGCGACCTACGGCCGCGGCAAGAACGTCTTCGCGCTTGCAACGGGCAGCCCGGGCGAACTCGGGCTGCTGCAATTGCTGGCCGAGGACTTCGCCCGGCGTGCCGATGCGCAGGTGATATGGGTGAAGGCAGGCACCGGCGCTTCACTGAAGCTGCTCCAGGAGAAGAAGGTCGACATGGTGATGGTGCATGCACCGGCTCAGGTCGAGAAAGCGATCAAGGATGGCTGGGCCACCGGCAAGACCTTGATCGGCTCGAACGAGTTCTACATCGTCGGCCCGAAGGGCGATCCGGCTGGCATCGCCAGGGCCGACAGCGCCGCCGATGCCTACGCGCGTATCGTTGCCACGCCAGCGGCCCGCTTCGTCTCGCGCGGCGATAACTCCGGCACCCACCAGAAGGAAATGCAGATCTGGCAAAAGGCCGGCATCGAACCCGTGGGCGACCGGTACATCGTCACCAAGGACTTCATGACCGCCAGCCTCAAGCGTGCCAATGCCGAAGGCGCCTACTTCATGACAGATTCGAGCACCTGGATCATGGAAAAAGGCGTCGCACCGGATCTGACCATCCTCTACCGGGGCGACCAGTTCCTGGTGAATACCTACCAGGCTCTGGTCGCGCCGCCCGGGGCGACACCCGGTCGCGACACGGCCGAGAAGTTCGTCGCCTACGTCGCGTCGCCAGACGGCCAGAAGATCATCGCCGGCTACGGTCGCGACAAATTCGGCGAAGGCCTGTACAACGACGCAGCCTACGCTAGGAAGTACGACCAGTAGTTCTAATGCGGCTCGTGCGACTCGCCGATCATGACGTCGGAAGCCTTCACTACCGCATAGGCGCTCTTGCCCACTGCAAGCCCCAGTGCCTCGGCCGAGTGCTTGGTGATG
>PMIH01000216.1 GCA_003158255.1 Rhodocyclaceae bacterium | reverse complement strand
GCCAAGGTGCCGGTGACTTCGATGGGTTTCTCAATGAGGGATCGAACGTAATTGCTGAAGCTCAGCAATGCCGACGAAGAGACGATGGCCGCCAGTTGCATCACCGACTGGCTTTCGCCCAAATTCTTCGAGACTGAGTTCTGGACCATGTGGTCCACCACGTTCGCCTTCCAGCCCTGGCACAGCGCTGTCGAGTTCAAGCGCTACCTGCATCGCTTCATGCTCGAGTTTTCGCGCATCGAAACGCTGGCCGGCGTCAAACGCACCATCTACAACCAGTACGACTCGCTGGTCCTGCCGTTGCGGGCCTGGCTCGAAGCCCAAGGAGTCCATTTGGTCATGGCTTGCAAGGTGACCGATCTCGATTACAAGACCGAAAACGGCAAGTTCGTCATCACCGGCATCCAGTGTTTGCGCCAGGACAAGAGCGAGGTGATCGTAGTCGATGACGGTGACTTGGTTTTTATGCAGAACGGTTCCATGACCGATGCCTCCAGCCTGGGTTCGATGACGAGTGCGCCCAGGAGGTTGACCAAGGCGGATAGTGGTGACTGGGCTCTTTGGGAGAAGCTGGCACAGGGCCGACCGCAGTTCGGCAATCCGTCGGTTTTCAACAACTGCATCGCGCAGTCGTGCTGGGAGTCGTTTACTGTCACGCTGAAGAACCCCGCATTCTTCGACAAGATGAATCGATTCAGCGGCAACGAGGCGGGCACCGGCGGCCTGGTGACATTCAAGGACTCGAATTGGCTGATGTCTATTGTGCTCGCCCATCAACCGCATTTCATGAATCAGCCTGCCGACGTGCAGGTGTTCTGGGGATATTCGCTCTTTCCAGACCGGGTCGGCGATTTCGTTGCAAAACCCATGGCCGAGTGCAATGGCGCCGAAATATTGCAGGAACTTTGTGGTCATCTGCGTTTCGATCCAGAGATCGTCGAGTTAGCCAACTGCATTCCCTGCCGGATGCCCTATATCACCAGCATGTTCATGCCGCGCATGCCTGGTGATCGACCGCTGCCGGTGCCGCGCGGTTCCAGGAATCTCGCTTTCATCAGCCAGTTCGTCGAAATTCCGGACGATGTCGTTTTCACCGTCGAGTATTCCGTGCGCGCGGCGCAGATCGCCGTCTATGAGTTGCTCGGCATCGAGCGCGCGATTCCGCCGGTAACGCCGCACGACAAGTCACTGCGGACGGAGTTCGAGGCATTGATCAAGGCATTCAAGTAACAGCGAGCGAAATTGCCAATCCCCACGAGGTATATACGATGACCCAAGGCCAGATGATCAATCGCAGGATCGTTCTCCATTCCCGCCCGGTTGGCGCGCCTGTCGCCGAGAATTTTCGTCTTGAGCGAATTGCCGTTCCGGCGCTTTCGGCCGGACAAGTGCTGTTGCGCACCCTGTACCTTTCTCTCGATCCCTACATGCGGGGACGCATGAGCGATGCGCCTTCGTACGCGCCGCCCGTGGCCGTTGGCGATGTCATGGTCGGTGGAACAATCTCGCGCATCGACACTTCCCGGCATCCGGACTACCAGGCGGGTGACATGGTGCTCGGTTACAGCGGTTGGCAGGACTATGCCTTGTCCGATGGAACCGGCCTGACCAAGCTCGACGCCAACATGGCCCAACCGTCGCTGGTCCTCGGCGTTCTCGGTATGCCCGGCTTCACCGCTTACATGGGCTTGCTTGACATCGGCCAGCCGAAAGAGGGAGAAACGGTGGTCGTGGCTGCGGCGAGCGGAGCAGTCGGCTCGGTCGTGGGGCAAATTGCCAAGCTCAAGGGTTGCCGCGCGGTCGGTATCGCCGGCGGCGACGAAAAGTGTCGCTTCGTGGTCGAGGAACTTGGCTTCGATGCCTGCATCGATCACCGCGGCGCAGATCTTCCTGGGCATCTTGCAGCCGTCTGCCCGCAAGGCATCGACGTCTACTTCGAGAGCGTAGGTGGCCCGGTCTTCGATGCGGTATTGCCGCTCCTGAACGTTCGCGCTCGCGTCCCCGTGTGCGGACTGGTGGCCCACTACAACGACACCGAGCTGCCGCCAGGCCCGGACCGCTTGAGCCTCCTGGTCGGCACTCTGCTCAAGAAGCGCATCAAGATGCAAGGCTTCATCATCTTCGACGACTACGGGCCTCGCTTTGGCGAGTTCATCGACCAGATGAGCGCCTGGGTCGAGGAAGGCAGGATCAGGTTCCGCGAAGATATGGTCGACGGACTCGAGAATGCGCCCCAGGCATTCATCGGACTGCTCGAAGGCAAGAACTTCGGCAAGCTGGTTATCCGCGTCGCGAACGAATAGTTCGTGGTCCAGGATCGCTGTGTGTCCTGGCGAACAGATCAAGGCGCGATATACGCAAACAATACTTTCTCACATCACGGAGAACCATCATGCCTGAAAAGAACTGTTCGGCCGTTGGCGTATTTCGCAACCACCAGGATGCGGAAGCTGCGGTCAAGGAATTGCAAAAGTCCGGCTTCGACATGAAGAAGCTTTCCGTCGTCGGCAAGGACTATCACACCGAAGAGAACGTCATTGGCTACTACAACACCGGTGACCGCATGGCGACGTGGGGCAAGTTTGGCCTGTTCTGGGGCGCGATCTGGGGGCTTCTGTTCGGCTCCGCATTCTTCATCATTCCAGGGATCGGCCCGGTCATCGTCGGCGGCCCGCTGGTAACTTGGATCCTCGGTGCACTGGAAACCGCGGTCGTCACCGGCGGCCTCACTGCCCTCGGCGGCGCACTGACGGGGATCGGGATTCCCAAGGACAGCGTCCTCCGCTACGAAACCGCGCTCAACGCCAATAAGTTCGTTCTCGTTGCCCACGGAACCGCCCAGGAGGTCGAAAAGGCAAAGAGCATCCTGGCGCAAAGCAAGGCCGAAGAAGCAAACATTCACGGTGGCGTGACCGGCAAGCTGCCGGCACTGGCGGCATAGCAAGAAGCACATCGAGAACGAGGCACGCAGCGCTATCTGGCACAACCAAAAAAGGAAGAGATCATGGCCTACCAAAGCGTAAATCCCTACAACGGAGAAACACTGAAGACATTCGAACAGCTTACGGACAAGCAACTGGAGGAGAAGCTCGCCGTTGCTGCCACGTGCTTCGAGACTTGGAAACACAAGACCTACATCGAGCGCGCAGCCATCGTCGCGAAGGCCGCCGAACTCATGCGGGCGCATGTCGACGATTTCGCCAAGCTCGCGACGCTGGAGATGGGCAAGCGAATCGACGAAGCGCGTGGCGAAGTTAACTTCAGCGCCAATATCCTCGACTACTACGCCAAGAACGCCGAAGGCTTCCTGGCGCCGGAGAAGCTGAATCCTGCGCATGGCGAGGCCCATATGGAGAGCAGCCCGATCGGCATCGTCTTCTGCGTCGAGCCCTGGAATTTCCCCTTCTATCAATTGGCGCGCATCGCCGGTCCGCATCTAATGGCGGGCAACGTGGTGGTGGTGAAGCATTCCAGCAACGTACCGCAGTGCGCGATTGCCTTTGAAAAGCTTTGGATCGACGCCGGTGCGCCGGCAGGCCTGTATACGAATCTGCTGATTTCGCACCAGCAGTCCAACCAGGTCATTGACGACCCGCGCGTAAAGGGCGTGGCACTAACCGGCAGCGTTGGGGCGGGCAGAAGCGTTGCGGCCCGGGCTGGGCAGATCCTCAAACCGTCGTCGATGGAACTCGGCGGTGCCGATGCATTCATCGTCCTCGACGATGCCGACCTCGAGAAGACCATCCCGTGGGCGGTGTGGGGCCGCATGTACAACCAGGGTCAGACGTGTTGTGCGTCCAAGCGCTTCATCGTGCTCGATTCAATCGCCGACAAGTTCCTGAGCAAGTTCCAGGCGGCACTCGCGATGCAACAACCGGGTGACCCGATGGACGAGAAGACGACCAAGGGCCCGATGTCGCAGGAGGTGGCGTTGGTCGATTTGTTGAAGCAGGTCGATGGCGCAGTGGCCCATGGCGCCAAGGTGTTGATGGGCGGCAAGCGCATCGATCGGCCCGGCTCGTTCATGGAGACGACGATTCTGGCCGATGTGAAACCCGACAACCCAGCCTTCAGGCAGGAGTTCTTCGGCCCGGTGGCGATGTTCTTCCGCGTCAAGAACGAGGACGAAGCGATAGCACTGGCCAACGACTCCGATTTCGGACTGGGCGGTTCTGTCTTTACCAAGGATGTTGCGCGCGGCAAGCGCGTGGCCAGTCGGGTGAACACCGGCATGATGTTCATCAACAACATCGACTGGGCGGATGCCGAACTTCCCTTCGGCGGCGTCAAGGATTCCGGCTACGGCCGCGAACTCGGCGACATGGGCATCCAGCAGTTCGTGAACAAGAAGCTGGTTCGCGTGAATTCGATCGACGCGCCGGTTTAGGGTCGAGAGCACACCTATGCGACGTAACCAATATGGGAAGCGCAATGAATCAATACCAAAGACTGGCCTCGCTTTCTGCTCCTGTTAACTCAAGCGACCACACGCGAGGCGCCAAAGACGCCAAGGTCACTGTCGTCGAGTATGGGGATTTCGAATGCGCAGCGTGCGGCCAAGCCTATCACGCGGTAAAGATACTGCTCGATCGCTTCGGGGATCGTATGCGTTTTGTGTTTCGGCAGTTTCCGCTGCGTGAGGTGCACCCCGACGCCGAACTGGCGGCCGAGGCGGCGGAATCCGCCGGCGGACAAGACAGGTTCTGGCAAATGCACGACCTGCTGTTCGAAAACCAGTGCCATTTGAAAGCAGAAAGCCTCAGGGAGTATGCCGCCACGGCAGGACTCGAGCTGGGGCGCTTCGACAGCGAAATGCAAGAGCACCTGTGTCGGCAACGTGTGCAGAAGGATGTCGACAGTGGGACCAGCAGCCATATTCAATGCACTCCTGCTTTCTTTGTGAACGGCGTCCTGCACGACGTTTCATTCGGACTTGAGCATCTGGAAAAGGCGATAGAAGAAGAACTCACCGTCTAATCGGCCTATGAGCGCCAGCGAACAGAACCGTCGGCCGTGTGGGCGCTACGCTTCAACGCAACATCAGTTCGCCGCCAATTCATTTTGGTGAGCGGTTTTCATCGAACCATCAAGAGGGAATTCTCATGAAATATTTAGTCGTATTTTCGGCAGTACTCGTGGCGCTGGCGTTGGGCGCTTGCAACAAACCCGCCGCTGTGACGCCGGCCATAACTCCGCCAGTGGCGGCGGTTCCAGGCCCAGCCGGCCCGGCAGGCCCAGCCGGCCCGGCAGGTGCCACAGGACCGACCGGGGAAATCGGCGCCACCGGTAACACCGGCGCTCAGGGAAGCACTGGCGATACCGGTGCAACGGGAACCAAGGGCAGCACCGGGCCTACGGGCGATCGCGGCAGAACTGGCGGAGACACCGTATTCGTCGTTCCGGCCGCGCCCCCTCCCGCGCGCTGAGCTCAAGAATGGCAAAGGCTGGTTGCTTGTAGCGCGGCGATCAGCCTGTCGACGCGCCGGCATTGCCGAGGCCGCAATACTGGAGCATTTCATGTATATCAACATCGCCATACTGAAGGAAACCCAGCCCCATGAACGACGGGTGGCACTGGTACCTTCGGTTACCGCCAAACTAGTCAAACTGGGGGCCAAGCTGCATATGCAGTCCGGCGCAGGGGACGCCATCAAGTTGACTGATGCCGCGTTCACGGATGTCGTCTTCATGGACGACCGCAAGGCACTGGTCAAAGACGCCGATGTCGTTCTCGCCGTACAGCCCCCGGCGTTGGAAGTGGTCAGTGCGATGAAGGAGGGCGCGATCCTGGTTTCCTTCATCTATGCAGGCAAAGAGCCGGCGCTGGTGCAACGGCTACTGGACCGGAAGATCACCTGCTTCGCGATGGAGCGTGTCCCGCGCATCACGCGGGCGCAGGCGATGGATGCGTTGTCGAGCCAGTCTGCCTTGGCGGGGTACTACGCCGTGCAGCTTGGCGCGACCCATCTCGCTCGCATCCTGCCGAAAATCACGACGGCGGCTGGCGCCATCGGGCCAGCCAAGGTCCTGGTCATGGGGCTCGGCGTTGCCGGGCTGGAAGCTGTCGCCACCGCGCACCGTCTCGGCGCCGAGGTCGAGGGTTACGACGTACGGCCGGAAACCGAGAAGCAGGCACTATCTTTGGGCGCGAAGTTCGTCGAGACCGGTGTGGATGCGCGCGGCAAGGGTGGCTATGCGCGCGAGCTGAACGCTGAGGAAAAGAGCAAGGTGGCCGCCGTGCTGACGCAGCACATCCAGGACGCCGATCTCATCATCACCACGGCAGCCATTCCCGGCAAGCCATCGCCCAAGCTCATCAGCCATGCACAGGTCGCGGGCATGAAGGCCGGCGCCGTGATCGTCGATCTGTCGGCTGAAGGCGGCGGCAATTGCGAGGACACGCAGCCGGGCGAAACGGCGCAGATCGGCCAGGTGACCATCGTCGCGCCGCTGAACGTACCATCGCTGCTCGGTGAAGACGCCAGCGAACTCTACGCCAAGAATCAGTACAACCTGCTGGCGCTGATGATGAAAGACAACGTCATCACCATCGACTGGGAAGACGAGGTTCTTGCTGGCACGGTCCTTACCCATGCCGGCGAGAACAAGGCCGCGATCAGCGACAAGGCCGCAAAAGTGGCTGCGCCGGCAGCGCCTCCGGCGAAGGCTGCGCCCGCAAAGGCGGTCACGCCGACAACGGCATGAGCCGACCAAGGAGAACGCTATGGAATTCCAGATCAGCATCACCGGCTTCGTCGCCTTGTACATCTTCATGCTGGCCGCTTTCGCCGGCTGGGTAATCATCGGCGGCGTGCCGGCAATTCTGCACACGCCCTTGATGTCCGGCTCCAACTTTGTGCACGGCATCGTTGTGGTCGGCGGGATATTTGCGCTGCTCAATGCAGTGACGGTACAGGAACAGGTGATCGGATTTTTTGCCGTTCTGCTCGGTGCCGGCAATGCCGCCGGCGGCTATGCCGTGACCGATCGCATGCTCGCCATGTTCCAGGTCAGCGCACCCAAGAAGAAACATGCGCAATCCGGTCACGTGAAGGCTGTTCAAGCAAAGAAGGGTTAAGGCTCAAACATGCTGGCGACGATTTCTCAACTGACTATCGGCGTGGTCGACCTCGCGGCCGCTTTTCTCTTCATGTACGGCCTCCTGCGCATGGCGTCACCCGTGACGGCGCCGTCGGGGATCTTCGTCGCCGGGCTAGGCATGCTGGGTGCCGTCGTCGCCAGCTTCCTATACGCCTTCAGCGTCAGCGCCGCGGCCGAACCCCATTTGCTGGTCAATGTCGGGCTTGCGCTGGTCGCCCTTGTCATCGGTGGCGGAGCCGCTTGGTGGAGCGGCAGGAAGGTGCCTCTGACAGCCATGCCGCAGATGGTGGCCCTCTACAACGGCATGGGGGGCGGCGCCGCCGGTGCCATTGCCGCCGTCGAGCTGTTCGGTAACAAGACGACCGGCGCGACCGATCTGGTCGTAACCTTATTGGGAGCGCTGATCGGCGCCGTGTCGCTGTCCGGCTCGCTGATCGCCTGGGCTAAGCTCGATGGGGTCATCGACAAGCCGTTGCGCGTCCGGGGCCAGCAAGCCATCAATGGCCTGGTCATGCTGGTGACGCTGGCTGTCGGTGGCTATATCGTCTTCGTCGCGCAAACTGGCGCCGATCCGGTGATGCTCATGCCCGGATCAATCTACTTGTTCTTCGGCTGTGCGCTAGTCTTCGGTGTCCTGATGACCCTGCCGATTGGCGGCGCCGACATGCCGGTGGTCATCTCCATCTATAACGCCTTCACCGGCCTGGCGGTCGGCCTCGAAGGCTTCGTGCTGCAAAACCCGGCGCTGATGATTGCCGGCATGGTGGTCGGCGCCGCCGGCCTGTTGCTGACCCTGCTGATGGCGAAAGCCATGAATCGCTCGGTAAGCAATGTCGTCTTCACCAACTTCGGTGCCGCGAGCAAGCACAAGCAGGGCGCCATCAAAGGCGAACTCAAGCCGATGGCGGCCGGCGACGCCGGCATCGCCATGCGCTATGCCGCCTCGGTCATCATCGTGCCGGGATACGGACTGGCTGTTGCCCAGGGTCAGCAGAAACTCTACGAATTCGTCAAGCTGCTGCAGGCGGGAGGTGTCGCCGTCAAGTTTGCGGTTCATCCGGTGGCGGGCCGCATGCCGGGGCAGATGGATGTTCTGCTGGCCGAGGCCGGCGTGCCCTACGACCTCATCTTCCAGCTCGAAGACATCAACGACGATTTCAGCACTACCGACGTCGCGCTGGTCATCGGCGCCAACGACGTGGTAAACCCGGCGGCGCGAACCGACAGGTCCTCGCCGATCTTCGGTATGCCCATCCTCAACGCCGACAAGGCGAAGAAGGTGCTCGTGGTCAAGCGCGGTGAGGGCAAGGGCTACGCCGGCATCGTGAACGGGTTGTTCTACGGTGACAACTGCAACATGGTCTATGGCGACGCCCAGGCCGTGTTGATCAAGATGATCGAAGCCGTTCGCGGCCTGGGGCTGCCTGCGGCGGCATGAAATGAACTCATCCAAGGAAATCACATGACACAGAAAATGCAAGCTGCCCAGGTCGAACAATTCGGCAAGCCGCTGGTGATCAAGGAACTGGATATTCCAACGCCTGGCTCGGGCCAGATTCTGGTCAAGACCGAAGCCTGTGGCGTCTGCCACACCGATCTGCACGCGCGCAACGGCGACTGGCCGCTCAAGCCGGCGCTACCATTTACGCCCGGCCATGAGGGCATCGGCATCGTCACCGCGCTCGGCACCGGTGTGACTGCGGTGAAGGAGGGCGACCGCGTTGGCGTGCCTTGGCTGTACTCGGCTTGCGGCCATTGCGAGTTTTGCCTGGCGGCGCAGGAGCCGGTGTGCGCCGACGCGCAGTTCGGCGGCTACACGAAGAACGGCGGCTTTGCCGAGTTCATCATCGCCGACCCGAACTACGTCGCTCATATCCCGGCACGCCTGGCAGCCAAGGACGCGGCACCGCTGATCTGCGCTGGTATCACCTCGTACAAGGGCGTCAAGGAAACCCAGGCCCGGCCGGGCGAATGGATTGTGATCTCGGGCATCGGCGGGCTGGGGCATCTGGGCGTGCAATACGCCAAGGCGATGGGCCTGCATGTATGCGCGGTGGACATCGACGATCGCAAGCTCGAACACGCCAAGCGCTTGGGTGCCGACGCGGTGGTCAATGCCAAGAACGGTGACCCGGTGGCCGCCGTAGTGAAGGCTACGGGCGGCGGCGCCCACGGTGTGCTGATCACAGCGCCGTCATTGCCTGCCTTCAAGCAAGGCGTCGGCATGACACGCAAACACGGCACCTGCGTGCTGGTGGGTATTCCGCCGGGCGACTTTCCGACGCCGCTGTTCGACGTGGTCGCCAACTGCATCACCATCCGCGGCTCATTTGTCGGCAATCGGCGCGACATGGCCGAGGCGCTGGCCTTCGGCGCCGAAGGCAAGGTCAAGGCCGATATCGAGTTGCAGCCGCTGTCGGCCATCAACGAGGTGTTCGAGCGGCTCGCCAAGGGCGAAGTGCCTTCACGGGTGGTGCTCGACTTCTCACGCTAAGCAGCGCTTTCTGAAGACCGGCGTGGAACGCAGCCCGACATGCTGAACGGCCGTGCAGCCTTGTTCACCGCCGCGCAGATGGCGCGGACCGATCGATTGACAGTGGACTCCGGCATCAGCGACACTGCCCTGATGGAGAACGCCGGCCGTCCGGTTGCAGTCGCCATCATGCAGCGCTGGACGCCACGTCCGGTGCTCGTTCTGTGCGGGCCCGGCAGCAATGGTGGCGACGGCTTCGTGGCCGCGCGGCGCCTAGCGGAGGCCGATTGGCCGGTGCGCGTGGCTTCGCTAGTGCCGCGCGAACATCTGAGAGGAGCGGCGGCTCAGCACGCTGCGCTGTGGCGCGGGCCGGTGGAGGCCTTGACGCCCGCAGCGCTGGACGGGGCCGACCTGATCGTCGATGCGATCTTTGGCGCGGGACTGAGCCGGGCACTGGAAGGCGCTGCGGCGCAGACGCTTGCCGCGGCTGCGGCCGGGAAGAAGACGATCATTGCCGTCGATGTGCCCAGCGGGCTGATGGGTGATACCGGTGCCAATGTCGGTGCAGTGCAATGTGTGCTGACCGTGACCTGCTTTCGCAAGAAACCCGGCCATCTCCTGCAACCCGGCCGAAGTCTGTGTGGGGAACTCGTCGTGGCCGACATCGGTACGCCGGCGTCGGTGTTCGAAGAGGTCAAGCCTGATACCTTCGAGAACGATCCCGCACTCTGGGCCGACGCGTTGCCCGTGATGCAGTCGGACGGCAACAAATACACGCGCGGCCACGCGCTGATCTGGGGAGGCTGGCCCACCACCGGTGCGGCCCGCATGGCGGCGCGCGCGGCCGCCCGGATGGGTGCGGGCCTGACCACCATTGCGGTGCCCGAGGTTGCGCTGCCGGTCTATGCCGCGGCGCTGACCAGCATCATGGTGAGTCCGATCGTTAGGCCCGAAGACCTCGAACACTTGCTGGCCGACAGCCGCTATACCGGGCTGTTGATCGGTCCGGGAGCAGGCATCGGGCCAGAAACCCGCTCACGGGTTCTTGCCATGCTGGCGACCGGCCGGCCCACGGTACTCGATGCCGATGCACTTACGGCCTTCGAGAACGATCCTTCTGCGCTCGATCGGGCGATCACCGGTCCATGTGTCCTGACGCCGCATGATGGCGAGTTCCGTCGCTTGTTCGATCAGAGCGGCGACAAACTCACCCGGACGCGTGCCGCTGCTCGTCGCAGCGGTGCAGTCGTGGTCTTGAAGGGCAGCGATACGGTGATCGCGGCCCCGGACGGCCGGGCGATCATCAATGCCAACGCGCCGCCGACATTGGCCACCGCCGGAGCGGGCGATGTTCTGGGTGGCATCGTGCTCGGACTCCTCGCTCAAGGCATGCCACCTTTCCTTGCCGCGGCTGCGGCGGTCTGGCTGCACGGCGCAGCAGCTACCGAGTTCGGTCCCGGTCTTCTCGCCGAGGATTTGTCGGATCTTTTGCCGGGCATGTTGCGCCGTCTTGGCATCGCGGAATAGGAGAACGAAATGCAGGCGATGGTGCTGAACAAGATTGGAGCCGCCCTCGAATGGACGGATCTCCCTGACCGTAATCCCGGGCCGGGCCAGATTCGAATCAAGGTCGGTGCCTGCGGTGTTTGCCGCACGGACCTGCATGTCGTCGATGGCGAGTTACCCAATCCGGTGTTGCCGATCATTCCCGGACATGAGATCGTCGGCCGCGTTGATGCGATCGGGACCGGCGTCGCGGGGCTAAGCATTGGAGAGCGTGTGGGCGTGCCTTGGCTCGGCCATACCTGCGGTGTCTGCCCCTATTGCCTGGAGCAGCGTGAAAATCTTTGCGATCACCCTCAATTTACCGGATTCACTCGCGATGGCGGCTTTGCCACGGCGACGATTGGCGATGCACGCTTTGCCTTTCCGCTCGGCGAGCTCGGGACTGACGTGGCACTTGCCCCATTGCTGTGTGCCGGCTTGATAGGCTGGCGATCGCTGGTGATCGCAGGTGCCGGCAAGAAGCTGGGACTCTATGGTTTCGGCGCTGCGGCCCATATTGTGGCGCAGGTCGCGAAGTGGCAGGGGCGATTCGTATTTGCCTTCACACGGCCCGGCGATGTGGCGGCCCAGGATTTCGCCCGAAGTCTTGGCGCGGCATGGGCTGGTGCTTCGGACGAGTTACCACCCGAACCGCTCGATGCGGCAATCATCTTCGCGGCTGTCGGCGATCTGGTGCCACTGGCGCTGAAGGCGGTGCGCAAGGGCGGACCCGTCGTTTGCGCGGGCATTCACATGAGCGACATCCCGCGCTTTACTTATGACCTGCTTTGGGAAGAGCGGCAGCTCGTCTCGGTTGCCAATCTCACGCGCCAAGATGGCATCGAATTCCTGCGCCTAGCTCCGCAGATCGGCATTGTCACGAAGACGACGGCCTACGCGCTCAAGCAGGCCAACCAGGCGCTGGCGGATCTGCGGGCCGGGCGGTTTGTCGGTGCCGCAGTTCTCGTGCCCTGAGAGGCCAGGCTGAACGACATGGCCGACCGTGGAGTTAGCCATGGATACCGACATCTGCCAACAACGACTTGATCCCATCCCAACTGACGCCTACACCGATGCACAGCATGATGAACGCTGATAGCCGAACCAGCACCATCATGCCGGTGTGTCCGATTTTGCCACTGACACGGTGAGCGTAGCGATACGTCAATAGAATGGAAAGCGCGATGATGGCGGAGCCGATGACCGCGGCAAGCGCTTGGATCACGGTGTGTTGGAACGAGTTGGCGTGAAAGGCGCCCACAGTGATCGCGACCGAAATGACGCCGGCGTCGATTGTCATCGGCAAGGTCAGCGGGGTGATCGCCCGCCCAAGCGCGATGAGCCTGGCTTGAAGTGGGTCTAGTGTCACGTCGGCAGGTTTGGGGACGTCGGCCAGAACCTTCCATGCCAGCGCGCAGACCACGGCTCCTCCAGCCACCTGCACCACAGGTATCGAAATGCCGAACACAGCCAAGACGAAAGAGCCGAACAGTAACGACCCGAGCACAAAGAAAAATGAGTAGAACGCAATGCGCTTCGCTAGAAGAGCGCGGGTTGCCTCATCACAACCAGGCGTCATTCTCAGAAAGATCGGCGCGTCGCCCAGCGGGTTAACCACGGGCAGCACAGCGCCAAGGATTAGCAGAATCGCGCCGGCGAGTTGGGTTAGGTCGGTCCAGATCATCGCGACACATCCGATCGACAGAACGCTTGCCGATCGGAATGTGTTCTTTCAGATCAACGCTTGATGCGAGAAATCTTGGTACCTTCGATGCTGAGGCTTGCCATGAGTCCCTTCTGATCAAAAATGAAGGCGTAGGCGTCATCCTTCAAGGTCGACGACGACAGGTTCTTGGCAACGCCTTCATTCACCACGACGACGGTCGGTCCCACGCCGATTTCCCAGCCTTTCGACTTGTCGAGGTACTTCACGGCTTTGTCGCTCATGAGGAATACGACGTAGGCGTAGGATTCGGCGCCCGCCTGCCAGCCCCAGGACGCGGAAACGGAGTTGTAGTAGCCAGCGAACTGCGAACTCTTGGTCAGAACGCCTTCGCCGTAACTTCCGCCGAACACGAGTCCGGCTTTGACGATATTGGGGAAGACCAGTACCGCTTTTGCCTTCTTGGATATGTCTTCGGCAACCGGATTGGACTTATACAGAGTTTGTAACGCCTGAGCAGCGTCTTTGTTCAGGTCTTCTGCAGTTGCAGCATTGACAGAGCCGCTGATCAAGCCCAGCGACAACGTGGCGGCAGCTACCAGAAGCAGGTTGTGCAAAGTGCGTCGCGCATTGTTCATTTGTTCGTCCTTTAGGAAGCTCTGAGATCGCCGCTAATCGCGATCGCCAGATGGAGTGGGAGATAGATGTGCAAGCTGGTCGCCGAGCCTTACCACGAGCTCCGTTGCTCATTGAGACGGGACAACAATCACCAAACGAAGCAAACGCTATCCCGCTTTAGCGCAGTGGCATGCTGCGCCGATGGGCGGCGTTGTTCCGTTCGTTGCCGCACATACCGCGGTTAGGCTGCAAGTCGCAAGCTCGGCAATTGAATGCTCATTGGACAAAGAATCGCCAAACGCCCGATCTCGTGCGGATGTCTGGTCCAGGTACCCCAAAATGTGCTTCACTTTGTTCTGCGGCAATGCGGTTATGTGCGCTGGATAACAGACCAAGCGGACTCCAGCGGTGACGATGATGGCAACCATCAAAGTGGAGGTATCATGACCGCGACGAATGCCAGCAATCGTGTCGCCACCTTGATGGCATGCCTGCTTCTGGCAGCGTCCGGCTGCGCGCACGTGGCATCGCATGCGCCCGATCCCGCCGCCGGCGATGTGCCGGCCGCTTGGTCCGTCGCCGATGCAACGACAGCGCAAGGCGCAACTTCGCTCGCCGGGTGGTGGTCGCGCTTCAATGATCCGCTGCTATCCCGCCTTGTGAATGAGGCGCTGCGAGCCAATACGACCGTGACCGGCGCCCAGGCCGCGCTGCGACAGGCGCGGGCGCTGCGCGATGTGGCGGCCGCTGCCTTGTATCCCTCGTTGGCAAGCTCGGCCTCTGCGCAGCGCAGCAGCAGTACCAACGGCGCCGCGCCGTCGGCAGGCAGAACCACGACTAACAACTTCCAGGTCGGGCTGGACGCCAACTGGGAACTCGACATTTTCGGCGCCAACCGCAGTGCATTGAATGCCAGCGAAGCCGCGGCCATTGCGAGTGCCGCCAGTCTGGGTGACGTGCAGGTGTCGGTCGCCGCCGAAGTTGCACTCGGCTATATCACGCTGCGCGTCGCACAGACCCGGCTGACGATCGCCAGCGATAATCTGGCGAGTCAGCAGGAGACATTGCAGATCACCTTGTGGCGGCAACAGGCCGGCCTCGGCACCTCGATAGAGGCGGAGCAGGCGCGCGCCGCCGTCGAGCAGACGGGCGCGCTGATACCCTCCTTGCAGACGGCCATTGAGCAGGCCAGCCACGCGCTGGCGGTGCTCGTGGGTCGACCACCAGCAGCGCTGACGGACTTGTTGGCGAGTGTTATGCCGGTGCCGCAGCCCGATGACGGACTCGCGCTGCGCCTGCCGGCCGAGACGCTGCGCCAGCGCGCCGATGTCCGCTCGGCCGAGTACCAGGTCGCCGCCGCACGCGCCCGCGTCAGCCAGGCGGAGGCGGCTCGCTGGCCGAGCTTCGCGATCGGCGGCTCGCTGGGTCTGAGTTCTTTGACGCTCGGTGCCCTGACGAATGGCGCGTCGGTCGTGAGTACGTTGCTGGCAAGCGTGAATCTGCCGATTTTCGATGGCGGCACCAGACGTGCGCAGGTGAATGCGCAGGAAGCCGCGCTAGATCAGGAACAGGCCGCGTACCGCGCCGCCGTGCTGCTTGCCTTGAAGGATGTCGAAGACGCCCTGATCGCGCTGCGCGGTGATCGTCTCAGGGTGGTGCGCCTGGGCAACGCTGCGGACGCCGCCGCCAAGGCTTCGCTGATGGCGCGTCAGCGCTACAGCAGCGGCCTCGTGGACTTCCAGATCGTCCTCGAGACGCAACGCACCCAGCTCGGTACGCAAGACGCGTTGGCCAGCGCCGGCGCCGATGTCAGCAGCGACTACGTGCGCTTGTACAAGGCACTTGGCGGAGGCTGGGACCCCGAAACGAACACCAACCAGGCGTCGACGCCATGAATGAACCTGTCCCTCCCGCGGCCGTGAGCCCGCCGGCATTGCC
>PMIH01000044.1 GCA_003158255.1 Rhodocyclaceae bacterium | reverse complement strand
CTAAGTCCGACAGGCTGCTAGCGCTTCTGCCCTTCATCTTCGGCCTTCTTCTTCTCCTGTTCGGTCTTCGCGTCAGGCGCGGGTTTTGGAGCGGGAGGACGAGCCACAGGCGGTGCCGAAGCGGCTCTTGCAGCTTCGGCTTTGGCTGCTTCAGCCCTGGCGGCATCGGCTTTCATGGCGTCGGCTTTGGCGGCTTCCGCCCTTGCTGCATCGGCCCGTGATGCTTCGTTTCTGGCTGCCGCAGCTCTCGCGGCATCGGCCTTCACGGCGTCGGCTTTCGCGGCTTCAGCTTTGCTTGCCTCCACTCGTGATGCTTCGTTCCGGGCTGCCGCGGCCTTGGCGGCATCGGCTTTCATGGCGTCGGCTTTGGCGGCTTCAGCTTTGCTTGCCTCCGCTCGTGATGCTTCGTTCGGGGCTGTGGCGGCCTTGACGGTATCGGCTCTCATGGCGTCGGCTTTCGCGGCTTCAGCCTTGCTTGCCTCGACCCGTGATGATTCGTTCCGGGCTGCCGCAGCCTTGGCGGCATCGGCTTTCATGGCGTCGGCTTTGGCAGCTTCCGTTTTGGTTGCCTCGACCCGTGCTGCTTCGTTCTTGACTGTTTCGGCCTTGGCGGAATCGGGCTTCATGGCATCGACTTTGGCTGCCGCGGCTTTGCGCCCATCTGGCGACTTGCCGGCCGGAGGGGTTGCCGGCGGCGGCGCGGTCGGCGCCAGGGGCGTGGTCACCACGCTGACTTTGGGAGCCGATACGGCGGGCGCTGCGGGTTTCAATTGAGTGCGTTGCGCTTCGTCGATCGGCGCGCCAGGCTTGGCGGCCAGTTGTTTCTGCTGGACGATGAAGGGAACAGGGGGGGCTGGCGGCGCGGTGTGCGCGACGATGGCGTGCTCGCGGGCCGGCGGCTTGGCACCAGCGTTCAGTGCGCCACCGTGCACGCTTTGCTGCACCGGCACGAGGGCGGCGATATGCGCTGCCGGCGCGCTGACTGCCACTTCTTTCGATACCGGCATCGCCACTTTGGCCACCGGTTGCGACTGCACGAATGCCTGCGCCGGGACGGCCACGACGGCGCCGCTTACCCGCTGGTTGGCATAAACAACGTTGGTTATGTTGGTCGTGTTGATATTGTTGTAGACGTTGGTGATGGTGGTGGGGGCGATCACAGTGTTGCTGCGATTGATGTGGTCGAAATAGCCACGGCTCACCGGATAAGCGGGCCGATACACCTCGCGCGGTGCGAGCGGAAACCAGCCCACGGCGGCTATGGCACCGCCAACCGACACGGCGACCTGAAGATTCTTGCCACCGACAAACCCGACCAGCGCCGGCGCATACACCGCCTGCTCGCGCGGCGGGCCGGGTACCCAACCCCAGGAGCCGTTGATGTTGGCCCAACGGCCGTAGTGCGACACGGCGTAACCCCAGGGCGCATCGTCCACCCAGGTCCAGCCCCAAGGGTCGATCCAGGCCCAGTGGCCGTCATGGTAAGGAGTCCAGCCGGCGGACACGCGATTTGGCGTCCAGACGTTGCCGTAGTTCGGATCGGCACGCCAGGTACCGTTGGCATCGAGGTCCTCGTACCCAACGACTTCAGGCGAAACGTAGCGTGCGGACACCGAATTGTCGTCGCGGCGGTCACGCTCGCTTGCCCAGCGGTCAAGGTCATCATCATGCCGTGCCGCCAAGGCTTCATAGGCGGAAAGACCGGTGCCGTAGAAACGATACCCTCGCTGCGGACCGACCGCATACGAAGCGCCTTCGCCGTAGGCTTCGGCCTGGCCGCGTTGCACCATCACTGCCGTGGCGTCGTCACCCGGAGACACGTCGATGCGGTATTCACCAGGACGGCGCAAAGTGAAGGCGAGATTGGGCGTATCCACTTCGAATATCTGATTCGGCCCCATGCGGCGCACCCGCAGCTTCAGTGTCCCTTGCGAAAGCTCAACTTGTGCGATGCGGTCGTCGAGATTGAGCAGCGTTACGCTGGTCGAGTCGCCCAGCCGGATCGTGGCGCCGCCGATCTGCAATTCGGCACGCGCATTGGCGTCCGCCCAAAGGCGGTCACCGGTGGTCAGTGGCCGGTTGACTACGGCCTGCACCCAATCGGGCTGGCCCGCCGGCGAGAAACTCACCGTGCCGCTGATGTAGGCCAAACGCGCCACGCGCGAAGGTGGCTCCGCCGAGGCCCAACCGCAGAATGTCAAAGTCAGAAGGCCGGCGAAGACCAGCAGCGGACGGCGAAGGGCTGGCATATCCATGACAATTCCTTTCAGAAGAAACGCTGTTCCCGGCAAGCGATCAAGCCCGACGCGACCACCTCACAGCACCCACAGCAGACACCCGCCAACGTCCCTTGTCGCATCGGAGAACTGCTTGATGCAATCGCTTGACTTGGACGCTACCAGCAGACATATTTCTTGCCTGTACGGTAACGCACGTACGGCCACCGGCCTCGGCCGGTTTCCTGACCGATGGCAGTGACCTGGTTTCCGGACGAGAAAACCGTACTGCCGCGCAAGGTATCCCGGTGTATGATGTTTGCGTACACCTACTGTGCGAAGGGGCTAACGATGTTCGCCAGACACCTACGATTCCGCGGTTCATCCTTTCTCTTCGCGGCGATCCTGTTGCTGGTTGGGAGCATCCCGGCCTTTGCAGCCGACGCGACGCCGCCATCGCAGCCCGTCAAGCTGATTTTCATCCACCATTCGACCGGCCAGAACTGGCTCCAGGACGGTTATGGCAATCTCGGTCTGGAACTCAAGGCGAACAATTACTTCGTCAGCGATACCAATTACGGCTGGGGCCCGAACAGCATCGGCGACAGTACCGACATTCCGAATTGGCCCGAGTGGTTCCGCTCGGCAAACACCCCGACCTACATGAACGCGCTGTTCACCGAAAGCTCACAGCATTCGTCTTACACGCGGCTTGCGACAAACCCTGGGGGCGAGAACCAGATCATCATGTTCAAGTCCTGCTTCCCGAATTCCGCCCTCTCAGGAAACCCGAACGATCCGCCCTCGGCTTCGGGCGGGCTGACGGTGGGACACGCAAAGTATGTCTATAACGACATCCTGCAGTACTTCGCTACGCGGCCCGACAAGCTGTTCGTGGTCATTACCGCACCACCGCTGCAGGACGGCACCTATGCCGCCAACGCGCGTGCCTTCAACCAATGGCTGATTAACAACTGGCTTTCCGAGAACAATTACACGCAACGCAACGTCGCCGTCTTCGACTTCTATAACGTGCTGACCGGTCCGAACAATCACCACCGCTATGTCAACGGGGCGGTCGAGCATGTCTTCACCGCAGGACAGAACACGCTCTACTATCCGACAGGTGACGACCACCCTAGCGCCACCGGCAGCCAAAAGGCCACGACCGAGTTCGCCCCCCTACTGAATACTTTCTACAACAACTGGAACAGCACGTTCACCGATGTTGCCGCCTCCCACTGGGCGAAGGATTGGATCAATCGCCTATACAACGCCGGGATCACCACTGGCTGCGGCTCATCGCCACTCAGGTACTGTCCGGAAGGAACGGTCACTCGCGCCCAGATGGCGGTATTGGTTCTGCGCAGCAAGCATGGATCAACCTATGCTCCGCCCACCGCGACCGGAACCCAATTCAGCGACGTCCCCGCCTCGCATTGGGCCGCGAACTGGATCGAGCAGTTTGCAACGGAAGGAATTACCACCGGATGCGGCAGCAACAACTATTGCCCGGAAAGCCCCGTCACTCGCGCAGAGATGGCGCTGTTTCTTCTCCGGGGTGTTCACAGCTCCAGCTATGCTCCCCCGGCTGCGAGCGGTACCATGTTCAACGACGTACCCCCGTCTCATTGGGCAGGCGCCTGGATCGAACAGCTCGCCACGGAGGCGATCACAACGGGTTGTGGTGGCGGCAACTACTGTCCCGGCGGCATCGTGACGCGCGCCCAGATGGCGGCCTTCCTGGTCCGGGCATTCAGCCTGCCATAACACCGTAACGCGGATAAGCGCAACGTTCAACCTGTCCCAATCAGCCGTATCACCACGGCTGACTTTCGCGCGAAGGCCTCGCCTGCCTGGTACTGGACTCCGATGGCGTCGCAGAGGAACTTCATGAACGGTGCGGTGGCGGCGAAGCGCTTGCTGGCGAGTTTGACGAGGCCGGCGCCGGTGGCTTCGGCGAAGCCGAGCGGCGCCATAGCGACGAAGTCCTTGTACTTCAAGTCGGCGATGGAAGGATGGTTGGCGGCATAGCCGCGCGGCGGGCGGTTGAGGCTCTCGCCCGAGAGTTCCCATTGGGCGGCGAACTTCTTGTCGTCGCGCGCCTTGAACCAGCGCCCGGGTTCGGCGGCGATCAGGTCGCGGATGCGGCCGAGCACGTCGGCTTCAGGATGCCAGCAGCCGACGCCGAGGAAACAGCCGTCGGTGGCGATGTGCAGGTAGAAGCCGGGCGCGTGCACGTCCTTGCCCAGTTCATGGCGGAACCGGATGCCGATGTTGGTCTTGTATGGCCGCTTGTCGCGGGCAAAGCGGGTGTCGCGGAATACGCGCATCAGCGAGCCGCCCATCTTGCGCGGCTCGGCGCGAAAATGCGGCGCGAACTTGGCAAGCTCGGGCGCCATCGCCTCGATGAATGCCAGCGCCGGCTCGCGCACCAGCGCCTCGTAGCGGGGTTTGTTCTCTTCGAACCAGGCGCGCTCGTTGTTGGCGGCAAGTTCGTCGAGGAAATCGAGTGTGGCTTTACTGAACATGATGAACCTCAAATGACTGGCACTGGATCAGGAGTCAATCCGCAACTGCGCCGGGTCGAGCAACAGATACTTCGCGGGGCGGCCCTCCTCGCGACTGCCGTCGTCGCTGACCACCACGCCGGTGCGGATACCCTTGCGCGCCGCATAGACCGCCGCCGCCGAACCGGCTGGACCGCCGCCAACCACCAGCACGTCGAACGGTTCCTTGGGCTCCAGTATTGGCGTACCACCACGACTGACTTTGGCGACGATTTCCTCGACCGTCATGCGGCCCTGGCCGAAGTGCTCGCCATTCACGAATACCATCGGCACGGCCATGATCTGGCGCGCTTCGACTTCGTCCTTGAACAGTGCGCCATCGATCATCACACTCTCGACGTTCGGGTTGAGCACGGCCATGAGGTTCAACGCCTGCACGACATCGGGGCAGTTGCGGCACGAAAGCGAGATGAATGTTGCAAATCGATAGATAGCCGATCGCTATTGCGATTTATGTCAAAAGCGTTGTCTGCCATTGACGACAGTAAGGCGCCGGTCGCTTGCCACGTTAGGCTTGCCTGAATCAGGGAGCCGCAACCAAATAGATGAATGGAGGTACCGCACCATGCTTAACAAGGGATCGATTTTTTCCGGGAACCGCGAGTCGGGTTCGCCGACCAGCAGCACGGGCAAGGTAATCACGTCCAACGTGCCGTCGGCCACGTCCAGCAGTGCCGTCGTACCGGCGGCCGCGCGCACGCCCGAACCGCAGGGCATGCCTTCGGAACCACAGGGGGCCAAGCTCGTCGTCGGCCCCGGGGTCAAGCTCAAAGGTGCGGAAATCCAGGACTGCGACATGCTGCTGGTGGAAGGGCGCGTCGAAGCCACCATGGACAGCCGACTCATCCAGATCGCCGACCAGGGTTCGTTCGACGGCAAGGTCACCATCGACTTCGCTGAGATTCGCGGCCGCTTCAGCGGCGAGCTGACGGCGCGAGAGCAGCTGGTTATCCATTCGACCGGCCGCGTCAATGGCAAGATCCGCTATGGCAAGATTATCGTCCACGAAGGCGGCGAGTTATCGGGCGACATCAGGTCACTGAATGCTACGGAACCCACCAATGTAGCCATCCCGACCAAAACGGTTGAGCCCACCGTAGCCGCCAACGCCGAAGACCATAGTGTTGCCGCGATGGGCCGCCTCCTGGCCGCCAAGACCGCCTGACCATGGTCGCCCCGTGAAGCCGTTGTCGGCCTCACGGGTACTGGCCTCACTCTTCCAGAAGGCTGCGCAGCATCCAGGCGGTCTTCTCGTGAATCTCCAGCCGCTGGGTCAGCAGATCCATGGTCGGCTGGTCGTTGGCTTTGTCGACCGCCGGGAACAGGCTGCGTGCGGTGCGCGCCGTGGCTTCCTGCGCGGCGACCAGCTGCCGGATCATGTCGGTGGCCTTTGGCACGCCTTCCGATTCCTTGATGGAAGCGAGCTTGACGAACTCCTTGTAGGTTCCCGGCGCCGGATGGCCGAGGGCACGGATGCGCTCGGCGATCATGTCGAGCGCAGTCCATTGCTCGGTGTATTGGCCCATGAACATCAGGTGCAGGGTGTTGAACATCGGCCCGGTGACGTTCCAGTGGAAATTGTGCGTCATCAGGTACAGCGTGTAGCTGTCGGCCAGGAAGCGCGACAAACCGCCTGCGATTGCTGCTCTGTCCTTGTCACTGATGCCGATATCGATGGCGGGGGCTTTTTTCGTTTTCATGGTCCTATCCTTGGAAATATGCCGTTGACGCTTCGCATCGTAGAGCTTCGCGCATGATCAAGCCAATCGATTGTGGAAATAACCGGAATAGCCGTAGGCTATTTGACCGGTTTGGTGCCCGGCAGCTTGCAGTCGAACAACGCCCGGCGCACCAGGTCGATTGCCTGATGGCGCGGGAAACTCGTCCGCCAGACGATGCCGACGCGCCGGGTCGGCGTCGGGTCGACAAAAGGTCTCACGCGCAGCAATGGATCGCTCTTGGGGATGTCATCGACGGCCGTCGACGGCATGACGGTGATGCCGACGCCGGACGCAACCATGTGGCGGATCGTTTCCAGCGAGCTGCCTTCCAGCACCTGCGGCCCGCCCTCTCCGGCCCGCGTGCACAAATCGAGCACCTGATCGCGAAAACAGTTGCCGCGCCCGAGCATCAGCAAAGGCTGCTCCAGCAGTTTCGCCGGGTCGATGGTCTTCAGTTTCGTCCATGCGTGATTCGTGGGCACCAGCACGCGGAAGGCTTCGTCGTACACCGGCTGCGCCACCAGGCCCGGCTCGTCGATCGGCAGCGCCAGGATTGCGACATCGAGCTCGGCCGACTTCAGCTTCTCCAGCAGTCGGTGCGTGTAGTTTTCTTCCAGCAGCAGCGGCATTTCCGGTGCGCGCGCGCGCAGCAACGGCACCAGCTTCGGGAGCAACCACGGACCAATGGTGTAAATGACGCCTAGCCTCAGTGGTCCAGCCAGCGGATTCTTGCCGGCGGCAGCGACTTCTGCAAGTTGTGTCGCTTCGAACAAAACGCGTTCGGCCTGCGCGATCACCCGCTCGCCGATCGGCGTCACGCGCACCTCCTGCGGCGAGCGCTCGAACAGGATCACACCCAGTTCATCTTCCAGCTTCTTGACCGCCACCGACAGCGTCGGCTGGGAGACGAAACACTTCTCGGCGGCGCGGCCAAAATGGCGTTCGCGCGCGAGGGCGACGATGTAGCGAAGGTCGGTGAGGGTCATGGTGTCGTTCCGCAATGCATCGGATTCATGATAGCAGTCCGTGCGCCAGCCCTTGCTCCCACCCGGCCCGGCAGGGGATAATCGCGCCCCTTTAGGCCGCCTTTCGGCCCCAGTCCCCGGAGTTCCCCGTGTCCCTCGCCCCTGAAGTATCCCGCCGGCGTACTTTCGCCATCATTTCGCACCCGGATGCGGGCAAGACCACGCTCACGGAAAAGCTGCTGCTGTTCGCCGGCGCGATCCAGATCGCCGGCAGTGTCAAGGCGCGCAAGGCCTCGCGTCACGCCACGTCGGACTGGATGGAGATCGAAAAGCAGCGCGGCATTTCGGTGGCCAGCTCGGTGATGCAGATGGAATACCGCGACTGCGTCATCAACCTGCTCGACACCCCCGGCCACCAGGACTTCTCGGAAGACACCTACCGTGTGCTGACCGCTGTCGACGCGGCGCTGATGGTGATCGACGCCGCCAACGGCGTGGAAGCGCAAACGCTGCGGCTGATCGAGGTCTGCCGCGCGCGCAACACGCCCATCCTCACCTTCATCAACAAGCTCGACC
>PMIH01000063.1 GCA_003158255.1 Rhodocyclaceae bacterium | reverse complement strand
CCGGCAGCGGCGAGTTCGAGCGCGCGCTTGGCCGGCGCCTGGCCCTTGACCTCGGCGAGATCAGGGTGGCCCGCGAAAGTCAGTCGTGGTGGCACGCCGCTGACATCGAACGGCGCGATCGGCGCGACGCCCGAGAGATGGGCGCAGACTTCCAGCAGCGAATTCGCCGGCAGGATGGTCGCCGAACGTACTAGCGCCGCCTCGGCACCATTGGCGACGGGCAGCACGAACGTGCGCTGCGAGCCGGCGGCCGAAGCGCACATGGCCAGCGCGCCGCGTATCGACCGCAGTTCGCCGGAAAGTGAAAGCTCACCCGCGAACTCGAACGCCTCCAGGTTATCGGCCTTGACCTGACCCGAGGCAATGAGAATGCCGAGCGCGATGGCAAGATCGAAGCGGCCGGATTCCTTCGGCAGGTCGGCCGGCGCGAGGTTCGCGGTAATGCGGCGGGCGGGAAACTCGAAGCGGCTGTTCTGGATGGCGGCACGCACGCGGTCGCGCGCTTCCTTCACTTCCGTTTCCGGCAAGCCGACGAGCGTGAATGATGGCAGACCGGCGGCGAGGTGAACTTCGACGGTAACTTCCGGTGCCGACATGCCGGCGAGCGCACGGCTCCGAAGAACAGCAAGTGACATGGATAGAGCCGGCTCAGCGGCCGGCGCGAGTTTCGAGTTCGACGATCTTGGCTTCGAGTTCGGCAAGCCGATCGCGCGACCGCGCCAAGGCTTCGCGCTGAAGGTCGAACTCCTCGCGCGTGACCAGATCGAGCCGGCCCAGCGCGCCCGTTAGCAGCGCGCGCATGTTCTTTTCCACGTCCTTCACCGGCGTGACGGCAACCAGCGCCGAAACCCGGCGGGCTAGCTCATCGAAAAACCTGGGCTCGATCATGACCAAATTCCCCATTGAATCATAATGATCTTAGCATAACTACCCGTTGCCAAGCGTCTGCACCGAAATAGTGCCACGGCGCTGCGCCGCGGTGCCGGATAGTGCATGCATGCTGCACGACCTTTGCAATAATTTTGCAACATACTGTTTTATTGCTTGTTTTCCAACTGGCACACTCCCTGCATTACTGCTTGGGCAATCTTTTCCTAAAGGAGCTTTCAAATGCGCAAGAGTCTCATCGCTGCCGCCATCATTGGCACCTTGTCCGTTCCGGCCATCGCTCTGGCGGAGGACGCCGCCCCTGCTGCACCGGCCGAACCCGCTGCTGCCGCACCGTCGCCGTTTACGGGCAACTTCACCATCGCTTCCGAGTACCTGTACCGCGGCATCGCCCAGACCCGCGGCAAGCCGGCCATCCAAGGTGGTTTCGATTACGCGCATCCGAGCGGCTTCTATGTCGGCACCTGGGGTTCTAACATCAGCTGGATCAGCGATGGCGTTCCCGGTGCCAGCGCCAGCCTGGAAGCCGACATTTACGGCGGCTACAAGAGCACCGTCGGCCCGCTCGGCTACGACGTCGGCGTCCTGACCTACAACTACCCCGGCACCGGCCTGCCGTCTGGCGCAGCGAGTCCCAATACCCAGGAGCTCTATGGCGCCCTGTCGTGGGAATGGCTGACCGTGAAGTATTCCTACACCCTCGGCAGCCTGTTCGGCTGGACCAAGTCGGACGGTTCCAAGACCACCGGTTCCGGTTATCTCGAAGTTAACACCGCCTTCGATCTCGGTAACGGTTTCGCGCTTGCTGGTCACGTCGGTCACCAGACCGTCAAGGGCTTCACCAAGGCTTCCTACAGCGACCTCAAGATCGGCGGCACCAAGGATATCGGCCTCGGCACGGTTGGCTTGGCGTACTCCGTCACCAACGCCAAGGCCGACTGCGGCGGCGGCGATCCTTACTGCTTCGTCAATCCGTCCACCGGCAGCACCTACGACGCCGGCAAGGGTCGTCTGCTGCTGACCTTCGGCAAGACGTTCTAATTTCTTTTCCTTGGGGAGCCAACATGAAACTCGTCACCGCCATCATCAAGCCATTCAAGCTTGACGAGGTGCGTGAGGCCCTCGCCGCCGTCGGCGTGCAGGGCATCACGGTCACCGAAGTCAAAGGCTTTGGCCGGCAGAAGGGCCATACCGAGCTGTACCGCGGCGCGGAATACGTGGTCGATTTCCTGCCGAAAGTGAAAGTCGAAGCCGCCATCAAGGCCGAAATGCTTGACCAGACGATCGAAGCCATCGAGAAGGCAGCCAGCACCGGCAAGATCGGCGACGGCAAGATCTTCGTCTTCGAGCTTGAACAAGTCGTTCGCATCCGCACCGGTGAAACCGGCACGGACGCGCTTTAAGGGAGAACCAACATGAAGAAATTGCTCGCGATTGTGCTGATGGCTTGCAGCCTCGGCATCTCGGGCCTGGCGCTGGCAGACGACAAGCCTGCCGACGCCGCCGCACCTGCCGCGGCTGTCGCCGCCCCGGCTGCTGCCGCAGCTGCGGCAGCGCCCGACGCTGCCGCTCCCGCGGCCGCACCCGTGGCACAGCCCAACAAAGGCGACACCGCCTGGATGCTCATGAGCACCGCGCTCGTGCTGCTGATGTCGGTACCGGCTCTGGCGCTGTTCTACGGTGGCCTCGTTCGCACCAAGAACATGTTGTCGGTGCTGATGCAGGTGTTCGTGGTCTTCTCGCTGATCTCCGTGCTGTGGTGCATTTACGGCTACAGCCTGGCCTTCACGGAAGGCAACGCATTCATCGGCGGACTCGACCGGCTGTTCCTGAAGGGTACCTTTGATCCGGCCACCGGCGCATTCGCGCTCGGCGCCACCTTCAGCAAGGCCACGCCGATGTATGAGCTGGTGTTCGTCGCCTTCCAGGCCACCTTCGCCGCCATCACCGTCTGCCTTATCCTCGGCGCCATCGTCGAGCGCGTCAAGTTCTCGGCCGTGCTGATCTTCTCGGTGCTGTGGTTCACCCTCTCCTACCTGCCGGTCGCGCACATGGTCTGGTTCTGGATGGGTCCGGATGCCTACACCGGCGCCGACGTTGCCGACGCCATGAACGCCAAGGCCGGCTTCATCTGGCAAATGGGCGCACTGGACTTCGCCGGCGGTACCGTGGTGCACATCAACGCCGGTGTTGCCGGTCTGGTGGGTGCCTACATGCTCGGCAAGCGGATTGGTTACGGTCGCGAGGCCTTCTCGCCCCATAGCCTGACGATGACCATGATCGGCGCCTCGCTGNNGTTCGGCTTCAACGCCGGCTCCGCGCTCGAAGCCAACGGCTCCGCCGCCCTCGCCTTCATCAACACCTTCCTGGCCACGGCCTGCGCGGTGCTGACCTGGACGTTCGGCGAATGGTTCTTCAAGGGCAAGCCCTCCATGCTGGGTGCCGCTTCCGGCGCCGTCGCCGGTCTGGTGGCGATCACCCCGGCTGCCGGCAACGTCGGTATCCCCGGCGCCTTTGCCATCGGCGCGCTGGCCGGCCTGATCTGCCTGTGGGGCGTCAATGGCCTGAAGAAACTGCTCGGTGCGGATGACGCGCTCGACGTCTTCGGCGTCCATGCCGTCGGCGGCATCTTCGGTGCCCTGGCGACCGGCGTCTTCAACTCGCCCGCCCTCGGCGGCCCCGGTTTCGTCACCGACTGGGTTACGGCTGCTACCGGCTTCACCAGCATCGCCGAACAGTTCGTCGTGCAAGCCAAGGCTGTGGGCATCACCATCGTCTGGACCGCCGTGTCCGCGTTCATCTCCTTCAAGATCGCCGACATCCTGGTGGGTCTGCGCGTGACGGAAGACGAAGAGCGCGAAGGCCTGGATATCGCCTCCCACGGCGAAACGGCCTACCACTACTGATCAGACTTCTGCATCTCCCCCGAGCCAAACTCGGTTACGGGCACCCCGATGGGGTGCCCGTTTTTTTTGGGGGCACCGCCGGGAATTAGGGTGCGACCATCCGGTTGCTTGCGGCGTAAGTGGACGCCTTGTCGGGCGGAGTAGAATTGCCCAAGAATTCCGTGTGCCGCATACCGCCGGATGACGATGCCGCGTTTGCGCCGACAACCCGTTTCGATCCCGACCGTCACAGTTCAGCAAGGAGAATTCCGCATGGACCAGAAGCCAGACTGGATCGAAAAGCGCCAGTCAACGAGAAGAAAGGCGGAGCAAATAGTTGCCCCGTTGTCGTCGGCCGAAATGGCTGTCCAGCCGGTCGAGGTACTGGCGCATGAACTCCTCGTCCATAAGGTCGAACTGGAGATGCAGGTCGAGGAACTGCGCATGGCCCATCTATCCATGGAGGAATCGCGCGATCGCTACGTGGATCTCTATGATTTCTCTCCGGTTGGCTACATCACCGTCAGCCGCGAAGGCCTGATCAGCGAAATCAATCTCACTGGCGCAGCAATGCTGGGTATCGAGCGCAAGCAACTGCTCAATAGTCGCTTCTCCAGCTTCATTTCTTCCCAGGACACCGACCGTTGGTATCGCCTTTCTGTGGGCCTCATGAAACAGGTCGGCAATGACACGCAAGCCTTCGCTGTCACGATCCGGCGTGCCGATGCCGCGACCTTCCCGGCCTACCTTGACTGCTGTCGCCGGGACAGTCCGGATGCGCCTGCAACTTTGCGCCTCACGATGGTGGATATCGGCAAGATCCGGCAGGCCGAGGCGGAAATGCGCAATGGCGCCATCCCTTCAGCGGACAGCCATTAGATCTATGTCGGGTGAGCGATTGTCTGATTCAGCCGTTCCAGACCCGCGCCAGAACCACCTTTTGTCGGTGCTGTCAGCGGATGAATATGCGCACCTGCTGCCCCAACTCGAGTTCGTCCCCATGGCGCTCGGGCAGGTGCTGCACGAGTCTGGCGTGCCCATGCACCACGCCTATTTCCCGACCACCTGCATCGTTTCCATGCTCTACGTAATGGAAGATGGCGCGTCCGCTGAAATTGCGGTGATCGGCAATGAAGGGGTCGTCGGCGTCTCACTGTTCATGGGGGGCGGCACGACGACCAGCCGGGCCGTCGTGCAAAGCGCAGGCCACGCCTACCGGCTGAAGGGCCAATTGCTGAGGGACGAATTCGCTCGCGCCGGCCCACTGCAGAGCCGATTGCTTCGTTTCAGCCAGGCGTTGCTGACCCAGATCGCCCAGACCGCCGTGTGCAACCGCCATCATTCACTTGATCAGCAGTTCTGCCGCTGGCTGCTGCTAAGCCTCGACCGACTCTCTTCGAACGAACTGACCATGACGCAGGAACTGATCGCCAACATGCTCGGCGTGCGCCGCGAAGGCGTCACCGAGGCCGCCGGCAATGTGCAGAAGGCCGGCCTGATCAAGTACACCCGGGGCCACATCCACGTTCTCGACCGGGCGGGCCTGGAAGCGCGGGCTTGCGAATGCTACGCCGTGGTCAAGAAGGAATTCGATCGCCTGCTCCCGGAAGCGCGTGTTCCCAAGTAAGGCGTCGAATAGCAGTGTTTTTCTGGCCTGCTTGCCTTTTCGGAGGCGGAGGGCGGACGCTAAAGTGCCGACATGCGCACTCCCATCCCATGGACGGCAAAGCTTCTATGCCGTCGCCGACCGGCCCTGGCGGCGCTTGGCGTCCTGATCGCTGGCTGCGCGCAGGATCCAGGCGTCCATACCGATGCCCCGCGAACTTCCGCGCCCCACAACGAAACGCCGGTGGCAAGCAACTTCCAGACGACCACCCAGCACAAGCTTCAGGCGGGCCAGCACTGGCTGGCGATCTCCGACGATACCGGCCGCTGGATACTCGGCGCCCTCAAGAAGAACAGCGCCTGCAACGCGAAGGACGGCAAGTGCGCGCTGCTTTACGTTGAGCCGCCCACGCCGGTGACGGAATTCAGCCGTGCGTTCCACTCTCAGTTGATCACCACGCTGGTCAACCAGCAGGTGACCGTCAGCAAGAATTCCGGCACTGGACTCACCGTCAACATCGACGTGCAACCCGTGCTGTTCACCGCCAACCGGCCGCAGTATCGCTACGCCGGCACGCCGGTGGAACTCGCGCCCGGAATCTGGGCCATCCGCGATGTCACGACCACCACGCCACCCAACGCAACGGACGTGCCGCCGACGGTCGACACGCTGCACTGGTTCAGGAGCGAATTCGCCGCCGGCCAGACGCCGCGCGCGGAAGTTCTGGTGACGACGTCGATCGGCGACCAGAACCGCTATCTGGCGCGCACGACGGCGGTCTATTACGTGGCCGATTCGGACATCTCCTTGTACGACCGGGAAATCTGTTCGCTGTTCGAGCTTTGTCCGACCGAGCCGACCAAAAAGGACGCCACTACGACCGTCCGCATCATCGGCGACTGTCCGATCGACAAGCCCTGCCCTGTCGATGCGCCGCCAGCCGTACGCATCGAAGCCGCGCCGGCTACACCGGCCAATGCAACACGGACCAAGAAGAAGTGATCGGCAAAGCTGCTCTTGCTGCCATCATCGCGCTGGGGTTCGGCATCGCTTTGCCGGGTTGCGCCTCGAAGAACGGCCCGCTGGCACTCCTGCCCGCCAAAGTCCGGCCCGCAACCGACGTTACCGGCAGCAGCTACGCGGCCGCCGACGCGCTGATGGCTCAGGTGAAACCAACACTCGAACTGGATACGCCGATCATCGTCGCCACGGTAGTGAATCTCAACCGGCTCGACGAATCCTCACCCCTCGGTCGTTTGATTGCGGAACAGGTGGCCGGGCGCTTTGCGCAAGCCGGACATCGCGTGCTCGAAGTGAAGCTGCGCAACCAGCTCTACATGAAACGCAACGAAGGCGAACTGGTACTGACGCGCGAAGTACGCGACATCGCCAAGCAGCACAATGCCCGGGCCATCGTCACCGGCACCTACGCGGACAGCGCCGACCGCATCTTCATCAACCTGAAGATGATCGAGTTTGAAACCAATGTCGTGCTCGCCGCCTTCGACTACCAGCTGGAAAAAGACGCGCAGGTGCGGTCGCTACAGACTTCCCACTGACGATCGGCGCTTGCTCGCGCCGCAAATCGCTACCGGAACACCACCGTCTTGTTGCCGTGCACCAGCACCCGGTCTTCGAGGTGATAGCGCAGGCCGCGCGCCAGCACCGTTTTCTCGATGTCCTTGCCGTAGCGAACCATGTCGTCGGGCGAATCGGAGTGGTCGATGCGGATCACGTCCTGCTCGATGATCGGCCCCTGGTCGAGTTCCGCCGTAACGTAATGGCAGGTGGCACCGATGAGCTTGACGCCGCGCTGGTAGGCCTGATGGTAGGGCTTGGCGCCGACGAAGCTGGGCAGGAAGGAATGATGGATGTTGAGGATGCGGCTCGGATACGCCACGCACAATTCCGGTGACAGGATCTGCATGTAGCGCGCCAGCACAATGCTATCGGCGCGCACTTCGTCGATCAGCCGCTGCACTTCGGCGTAAGCCTTGGGCTTGTTTTCCATGGTGACGGGAACGTGGTAGAACGGAATGCCGTGCCACTCGACGAAACCCTTGAAGGTGTCGTGATTGGCGATCACGCAGGGAATTTCGATGTCGAGTTCCTTCGACTGCCAGCGCGCCAGCAGGTCGTAAAGGCAGTGTTCCTGCTTCGAGACCAGCACGACGACGCGCTTCTTCACCGCCGAGTCGGTGATCTTCCAGTCCATCCGCAATTCTTCGGCGATTGGCCGGAAACGCTCGCGCAACTCCGCCAGCATGAAGGGTAGCGAATCGGCCTTGATTTCGATGCGCATGAAGTAGCGGGCGCTCTCGTCGTCGGCATGGAAACTCGATTCCAGCACCCAGCCGTCATGCTCGGCGAAGAAGCCGGTGACGCGGGCGATGATGCCGGTGCGGTCCGGGCAGGAGGCGGCAAGCGTGTAGAAGCGGTCGCGGTGCATAGTCAGATGCGACGGGACGCCGCGTCAATGGCGGCGCGCAACTCCGGGAAGCTGTTGGTTACCGTGAACTGCGGGAACTCGCGGATCACGTTTTCCGGTGCATGGAAGAGGATGCCGGCATGCGCCTCGCCGAGCATCGCGGTGTCGTTGTAGGAATCGCCGGCGGCGATGACCTTGAAGTTGAGTTCCTTGAACCGCTTGACCGATTCCTTCTTCTGGTTCGGCATGCGCAGGTGGTAATTGACCAGGAAACCGGCGGCGTTCGCTTCCAGTTTGTGACAAAACAGCGTCGGCATGCCGAGCTGGCGCATCATCGGCATGGCGAATTCGTAGTAGGTGTCGGAGAGGATGATGACCTGGAAATCCTCGCGCAGCGCGTCGAGAAACGCCTTCGCGCCTGGCATTGGTCCCATGTCCGCGATCACCTTCTGGATGTCGGGCAAGCCGAGCTTGTGCTGCGCCAACAGCGCCAGCCGATACTTCATCAGCTTGTCGTAGTCCGGTTCGTCGCGCGTGGTGCGGCGCAGTTCGGGAATGCCGGTGCGCTCGGCGAATTCGATCCAGATTTCGGGGATCAGCACGCCTTCAAGGTCGAGGCAGACGAGTTGCACGGAAAAGCTCCCTGATTCGGAAAGCGCGGATTTTACGCGATCAATCCCGCGCGCGCCGATCGAAACGTAGCTCGCCGCCGGAACGCACCAACCTCCGATGCGACCACGCGGCGGCGGCCAACGCGGCCAGGCCGAGCACGACGATCATCGGCACCAGGCCGAAGGTTCCGGCCGCCTGGCCGATAACCGCACTACCCACCGGCGCGCCGGATACGGACAGAAAGCGCATGGTGGTGGTCATGCGGCCGAGCATGGCGTCGGGCGTCACTTCCTGGCGCATGGCGAGATAGTTGACCGTGTAGGCGGTCATGCCGCCCTCGACAAGAAACATCGCCGCGCCCGCCAGGGGCACGGCCCAGGTGCCGGCCGGCACCAGCGCATAGAGCAGGAAGCCGGTGCCGGTGGCGGCGAAGCCGAGCACGATGGCGCCCGATTTGCCGATGCGTCGATTGGCCGAGTGCACGATCACCGCGCCGACCAGCGCGCCGGTCGCACCCAAAGCGTTGACCATCGCGATCTGGCCGGCGGCGAATTGCAGGTCGCGCGTGGCGTGCAGCACGTAAAGCGCCATGAACCCGTCAAACAGCACGATGCACATGGCGGCCATCGCCGCGAACGTGCGCAGTAGCGGATGCTGCCAAACAAAGCGCAGCCCCTCGACCAGATCGTGCAGCACGGGGCGGGTGGTTTCCGGCACCGGCTGCTCGGTGCTCCTTACGCTGGCGATCAACAGCCCTGCAATCAGGAAAGCCGCCGCGTCGACCGCCACCGCCACGGGTGCACCCAGCGCGGCCACCAGCAGGCCGGCCAGCACAGGTCCCGTTAGTCCGGCCAGGCTGTTGGCCGAGGCTTGCAGGCTGTTGGCTTCGACCAGCCGCGCGCGGCCGACCAGACCGGTGAGGAACACCTGCGCGGCGGAACCGCCGACGCTGAAACACGAGCCGACCAGGAAGTTCGCGGCGCAAAGCACGGTCATGCTCAGGTGCCCGAAGTAGTAGGCGATCGGCACCGAGGCGAGCGCCACGCTGCCCAGGATTTCGAAGGTGACGATGATTGCCTGTTTGCGCCGCCGATCCAGCCAGACGCCGGCGGGCAGCGAGAACAGCGCGAAGGGCAGCGTACCGGCGGCGAACAACAGGCCCATTTCGCCCGCGCTGGCGTTCAGCACCTGCACCGCCGTCAACGGCAAAGCCAGATGGGAAACGCTCTCGCCCAACACGGCGACCGTAGCGGCCAGCCAGACCCGCAAGAAGCCGGGGTTGCGCAACAGGCTGTCCGCCGACAGCCAGCGGTCACTCGGCAATAACCTCCAGATGCGATACACGATCCACCTCCCGCGCCGAGCTCATGGCCGGCGCAACAACGGACAAGGCTCCCGGATAAGGAGTTGCCCTTGACGAAAACAGCGGGAGAAAGAAGACCGGAAATTCCCGAAAACTCTTTGCCCCGCCTTGATTGCCGGCGGGAACAAGCCCGTCGACGCTAGCGGTGCGAAATCGGGTGCACGACCCCGCCTGCTCGCCACGCGGTATTGCGCGGCAGCCGGCACATGGACAGGGAGTTCGTGCGATTGCGGTACATGGATGGCATTATCGCCGCAGCGCGCGGCGAACGTCAAGCCGGCGCCGGCAGCGCCTCCAGCGCTTCATGCACTTCCAGCCAGCGCATCTCGGCGGCTTCGATCAGGCCGGCGAGTTCCGCTTGCCGCTTGAGCAGGCCGGCAAGTTTTTCCCGGTCGGCGTCGGCATAGAGCGCCGGATCGGCCAGTCGTTCGTCGAGTTGCACCTTCTCGGCCTGCAACGGAGCAAGCTGCTTTTCGAGCTTTTCCGCTTCCTTGCTCAAAGCTCGGCGTGCCGCCACGGCTGACTTTCGCGCCGCGTCGGCGGCCAGTCGCTCTTCCTTGCGCATTTCCCTGTCGGCGGCGCGCGCGGGCTCGCCGGCGCGGTCGGCGTTGCGCTGCTTCGCCAGCCACCCCGCGTAGTCGTCGAGATCGCCGTCGAACGGCATCGCCTTGCCATCCGCCACCAGCCAGAGTTCGTCGCAGGTGGTGCGCAGCAGATGCCGATCGTGCGAGACGACCACGACAGCCGCTTCGGTCTCCTGTAGGGCCAGTGTCAGCGCTTCGCGCATTTCGAGATCGAGGTGGTTGGTCGGCTCGTCGAGCAACAAGAGATTCGGTCGCTGGCGGATCAGCAGCGCCAGCACCAGCCGCGCCTTTTCGCCACCCGAGAAACGGCCGCAGGGCGCGCTGACCATGTCGCCGCGGAAATCGAAACCGCCGAGGTAGTCGCGCAGTTCCTGCTCGCGCGTCATCGGCTCGGCGCGCACGAGATGCTGAAGCGGCGATTCGTCCGGCCGCAGTTGCTCGACCTGATGCTGGGCGAAATAGCCGACCGCGAGATTGCGGCCTTCGCGGCGCTCGCCGCTCAACGGCTTCAATTCGCCGGCCAGCAGTTTCACCAGCGTCGACTTGCCGGCGCCGTTGCGTCCCAGTAATCCGACGCGGCCGCCCGGCCGCAAGGTCAGCGCCAACCGTTCGAGGATGGGGGTCGTGCCGTAGCCTACCGAGGCAAGGTCCAGTTGCAATAGCGGATCGGACATGCCGGCCGGCTCGGCGAAGCGGAAACTGAACGGCGTATCGACATGCGCCAGGGCAATTTCTTCCATGCGCGCCAGAGCCTTCAGGCGACTCTGCGCCTGGCGCGCCTTGCTGGCCTTGGCGCGGAAGCGGTCGATGAAGCTGTGCAGCGCCGCC
>PMIH01000121.1 GCA_003158255.1 Rhodocyclaceae bacterium | reverse complement strand
CTAGCCGCTGTTCCTGAGGCCGGCGGCGATGCCGTTGATGGTCAGGTGGAGGCCGCGCGGCACGCGCTCATCGCTGTCTTGGGGCGGGCCGGCGCGGTAGCGCTTGAGTAGTTCGACCTGAAGATGATTGATCGGGTCGAGATACGGGAAGCGGTTGCGGATCGAACGTTTGAGCAACGGGTTGCCGTCGAGCAGTTCCTTCTGACCGGTAAGGGTGAGCAGCGCCTTCACCGAAGCGTGCCACTCCGTCCGGATCCGTTCGAATATCGCCTGCCGCAAAGCCTCGTCCTTGACCAGTTGGGCGTAGCGGGCCGCGATGGCCATGTCGCTCTTGCCCAGCACCATGTCCATGTTCGAAAGCAGGGCGCGGAAGAAACCCCACTCCCGGTGCATCTGTCTGAGCAAGCGCAAGCCGGCTTCCCCATGTGCGCTGCGGAAGGCCTCCACCGCAGAGCCGAAGCCGTACCAGCCCGGCAGCATCACGCGGCACTGCGACCATGAAAATACCCAGGGGATGGCCCGCAGCGACTCGATGGCGCGCGTCTGGCTGCGCGACGCGGGCCGGCTGCCGATGTTGAGCTGAGCGATTTCGGAGATCACTGTCGATTCCCAGAAGTACTGCTCGAAACCAGGTGTTTCGTAGACCAGGCCGCGATAGGCGCGGAAGGCATGGTCCGAGAGTTCGGCCATGGCGGCAAGGCATTCTTCGCTCGGGTCATCGTGTTCGTGCGGCAGCAGCGTTGCTTCCAGTGTTGCGGCAGCGAGCGTTTCCAGATTGCGCCGACCGAGTTCCGGGTTGGCATACTTCGAGGCGATCACCTCGCCCTGCTCGGTGATGCGGATACGGCCCTGCACGGCACCGGCCGGTTGCGCCAGAATGGCTTGGTAGCTGGGGCCGCCGCCGCGGCCGACGGTGCCGCCGCGGCCATGGAAGAGCCGCAGCGTTACGCCGTGTTTGCGGAAAACGTCGATGAGCGCGATCTCGGCGCGATAAAGCGACCAGCCGGAAGTGAGGAAGCCACCGTCCTTGTTGCTGTCCGAATAGCCGACCATCACCTCCTGGCAAAGGTTGCGTGATTCGAGCAGGCGGCGATAGGCCGGCAGACTCAGCAGCCGGTCCATGGCGGTGCCGCTGGCGGCAAGATCGGCGATGGTCTCGAACAGCGGCACGATGTTGACGTCCAGCTCGCCCTCGCGCGGACGTAGCAGGCCGGCTTCCTTGAGCAGCAAGGCGACTTCAAGCATGTCGGAAACGCCATCGGTCTTGGAGATGATGACGTTCTCGATGGCCGACTTGCCGTAACGGTGTTGCGCTTCGCGAGCAGCACGGAAGATCGCCAGCTCGGACATCGTTTCGTCGGAGTAGGAGAAGAAGGGCGTCGACAAGAGCCGCGGCGTNNGCCAGATGGAAGCCGAAGACGGAGACGGCGCGGCGCAACCGGCGCAACCGGCCGCGCGCCATCAGCGCCGAGCCGTTGGCGACCAGCGAGTGGTGGATGATGTTGAGGTCGGCGGCGAACGCTTGCGCGGTGGCGTACGGTTCCGCTTCGGCGACGGCCTGGCGCGGCGGTTCCATTTCATCGAGCACGCGCGCAGTGGCGGCCAGCCGGGCGTAAAGGCCGGCGATGGCACGCCGATAGGGTTCGTCGTCGCGATGCGGATTGTGGTCGGGCGAGGCGGCGGCGAGTGCCGCCAGTTCGTCGGAAATTTCCACCAGCAGGATCGTCGACGACAGCGAAGCGCCCAGCTTGTGCAACTGGTCGAGATAGAAACCGAGCGCGCGCCGGCTCTGGGCGCGCAGTGCGCTGGTCAGCACCTCGGCGCTGACATACGGGTTGCCGTCCCGGTCGCCGCCTATCCAGGAGCCCGGCCGCAGGAAGGGTGGCAGTTCGTAGCCGAACGGGCTGGCCGGCCAGTCGGGCACCAGGCGGGCCAGCTGATCTTCGATGGCGTTGTAAAGGCGGGGCAGGGCGCGCAGGAAGGTCGTGTCGTAATAGGAAAGCGCGTTGCCGACTTCATCCATGACCGCCAATTTGGCCGGCCGCAGCATGCGTGTCTGCCAGAGTGTGAGGACGGCGCGGCGGATGGCTTCCTCCTCTTCCGCCAGTTCGTCCGGCGTTTGCTGGCGTCGGTCGCGTTCGTCAAGCAGCGCGGCGATTTTCCACTGGCAGTCGAGGATGCTCTTGCGCTGCACTTCGGTGGGATGCGCGGTGAGCACGGGATTGACCTGCGCTCCGGCGAAGAATGATTTCAGTTGAGTGGTGGTGACGCCCATGCCGAGCGCACGATCAACTGAGTGGGCGACGGTACCTTCGCGCGGCGCGGAACCGGCGATGGCGTGGGCACGCGCCCGGCGGATATGGTGCTGGTCCTCGGCGATGTTGGCCAGGTGCGAAAAATAACTGAATGCGCGCACGACCTGGTTGGTTTGTGCCGGGGCCAGCCCGTCGAGGAGCGCGTGCAGTTCGCGCCGTGCCGCAACGTCTTCATCGCGGTGGCAGCGGATGGAAAGCGTACGTACCCGCTCGATCAGATCGAAAGCGCTGTCGCCTTCCGAGGCGCGCAGGGTATCGCCGAGGACACGACCGAGCAGGCGAATGTCATTGCGTAGCGGCTCGTCCTTGTCTTGCGGGTTCGATTCGATCATTTGTCTTTGCTTCGTAGTCGATTGCGGCTGTCTTCGATGGCATCCTCGATCAGCATGCCGTAGAACTCCGGTAGGCGATAGCCGACGATGGGGTCTGCGAGTGACTGGCCATCGGGACCGAAGAACATCAGGGTCGGCGTCATCTTCGCGCCGTGCTTCCTGGCGAAGGTTCGGTGGCGGGTACGCTGGCCGGAAAAATCGATCAGCCAAGCGTCGCTGTCGACGTCTATCTGGCGGAACAGGGCACCGCCCGCCGAGTGGGTCGCCATGGCGTCCAGGTGTTCGCGGCGCGCCTTGTCGCACCAGCCGCAGTGGGCGCGACTGAACAGCACGACGATCGGAACCTTTCCGTCACGGGCCGTTGGGCTGTCCACGGCGAGGTTTTCCGCCACCGGAACGGGCTGAATCGCCAGGGCTGCGTGGGTCCACCATGCTAAAATCAGGCCGAAAATCAGGCGTTGCCAGACCGGAGCCGGTGGCGCCATGTGTTCCCTTTCTTAGCGCTTTTCTACAAGTATTGGTCGCCCAGTGAATCCCACAGTCAACAAGGACCCCGAGCGTATCGTGATTGCCACGCGCGAATCGCGCCTTGCCCTCTGGCAGGCGGAGCACGTGCGCGATCTGCTAGTGAAATTGTACCCGACATGTCGCGTCGAACTACTGGGCATGACCACGCGCGGCGACCAGATTCTCGATCGGCCGCTGGCCAAGGTGGGCGGCAAGGGCTTGTTCGTCAAGGAACTGGAAACGGCCCTGCTCGACGGTAGTGCCGACATCGCCGTCCATTCGATGAAGGACGTGCCGATGCAGCTGCCGCCTGAATTTGCACTGGTCGCTACCGGTCCGCGTGAGGTGCCGCTTGATGCCTTTGTCTCGAGCAAGTACGCCAGCCTCGACGATTTGCCGCCGGGCGCGGTGGTCGGCACATCGAGTCTGCGCCGCGAGGCACAGTTGCATGCGCGCTATCCCTATCTGGCCGTCAGCTCGCTGCGCGGCAACCTCGATACGCGGTTGCGCAAGCTCGACGAAGGCCAGTACGACGCCATCAT
>PMIH01000038.1:2206-13315 GCA_003158255.1 Rhodocyclaceae bacterium | reverse complement strand
ACCTTGATCATGCCGTCGCCCTGGCAGGCTTCGCAGCGGCCGCCCTTGACGTTGAACGAGAATCTGCCCGGCCCGTAGCCGCGTTCGCGCGCTTCCGGCACGCCGGCGAAGAGTTCGCGGATCGGCGTCAGCAGGCCGGTATAGGTGGCCGGGTTGGATCGTGGCGTACGGCCGATGGGCGACTGGTCGACGTTGATTACCTTGTCGAAGAATTCCAGGCCCTCTATTTCGGTGTGCGCGGCCGGTTCGATCGCCGAGCCGTAGAGATGGCGGGCGGCGGCAGCATAAAGCGTGTCGTTGATCAGTGTGCTCTTGCCCGAGCCGGAAACGCCAGTGACGCATGTGAGCAGGCCGACAGGGATCTCCGCATCGACGTTCTTGAGATTATTTCCTGTGGCGCCGCGAATCTTCAGTTGTCGCAATCTGTTCGGCGGCGTGCGTTTCTTGGGGATGGCGATGACACGACGGCCGGACAGATAGTCGCCGGTCAACGATTCAGGATTGGCGGCGACTTGTTTCGGTGTTCCCTGGGCGACGATGTGGCCACCATGTTCGCCTGCACCCGGTCCCATGTCGACCACGTAGTCGGCCGACTCGATGGCTTCGAGGTCGTGCTCGACGACAATGACGGTGTTGCCGAGGTCGCGCAGATTTTCGAGTGTTTGCAGCAGCCGGCTGTTGTCGCGCTGGTGCAGGCCGATCGACGGCTCGTCGAGCACATACATGACGCCGGTAAGGCCGGAGCCGATCTGCGACGCCAGGCGGATGCGCTGCGCTTCGCCGCCGGAGAGCGTTTCCGCCGAGCGGTCGAGCGAAAGATAATCGAGGCCGACGTTGATCAGGAAGGTCAGCCGGGAGGTGATCTCCTTGACGATCTTGTCGGCCACCTGCGCCTTCTGGCCGCTGAGGCTCAGGAGGTTGAAGTAGTCGCGGCACTGGATCAGCGAAAGGTTGCTCACTTCCGGCAGCGCCTTGTCGCCGATGAGGACGAAGCGGGCCTCGCGCCGGAGTCGCGTGCCGGCACATTCCGGACAGGGCTTCGCGTTCAGGTATTTCGCCAGTTCCTCGCGCACCATCACGGAGTCTGTTTCGCGGTTGCGTCGCTCCAGATTGGGAATGATGCCCTCGAAGGCGTGGCTGCGATCGATGCGGGTTCCCTTTTCGTTGAGATAACGGAACTTGATCTGCTCGCGGCCCGATCCGTAAAGAATGATGTTCCGGGTGTCTTCTGGCAGTTGTTCGAAGGGAAGCGTGGTGTCGAATTTGTAATGTCCGGCCAGCGACTCCAGCATCTGGAAGTAGAACTGGTTGCGCTTGTCCCAGCCCTTGATGGCGCCCGCGGCCAGGCTCAAATGCGGATAGGCGACCACCCGCGTCGGGTCGAAGAACTGGATGCTGCCGAGGCCGTCGCATTTCTGGCAGGCGCCCATCGGATTGTTGAACGAGAACAGGCGCGGCTCGAGTTCCTGGAGGGCGTAGCCACAATGGGGGCAGGCGAACTTGGCAGAGAAGAGATGCTCGCGCAGTGACGTGTTCTGGTTGTCCATCTCGACGGCCAGTGCGCGGCCTTCGGCGTGGGTGAGTGCCGTCTCGAAACTTTCGGCCAGGCGCTGGCGCAGGTCAGGACGAACCTTGACGCGGTCGACGACGATGTCGATCGAGTGCTTGGTGTTCTTGGCAAGCTTGGGCAGGGCGTCGATATCGTAGACCTTGCCGTCGATCCGTAGGCGCACGAAGCCTTGTGCCCGCAATTCGCCGAACAAGTCCAGCTGCTCGCCCTTGCGATTGGCTACGACCGGCGCCAGGATCATCAGCTTGGTGTCCTCGGACAGGGCGAGGACGTGATCGACCATCTGCGATACGCTCATCGCCTCCAGCGGATCGCCATGCTCCGGGCAATGCGGCGTGCCGGCGCGGGCGTACAGAAGGCGCAAGTAGTCGTGGATCTCGGTGACCGTGCCGACGGTGGAGCGCGGGTTGTGGCTGGTCGCCTTTTGCTCGATGGCAATAGCGGGACTCAAGCCCTCGATCAGGTCGACGTCGGGTTTCTCCATCAATTGCAGGAACTGCCGCGCGTAGGCCGACAGGCTCTCGACGTAGCGGCGCTGCCCCTCGGCGTAGAGGGTATCGAACGCCAGCGACGACTTCCCGGAACCGGAAAGGCCGGTAATCACCGTCAGGCGGTTGCGCGGCAGATCCAGGTTGATGTTCTTGAGGTTGTGGGTCCTGGCGCCGCGGATCTTGATCTCGTCCATGGGTCTCGGGATGGGTGGGGCGACCTGCTAATATACGCGACCCGATTTACCAAAGCCATCAGGCATGCTGTCTCCTGCTTCCGATTCGATGACCCGCGAGGAGCGGCGCGCTGGCGCGTCGCTGGCGGCCATCTTTGGCCTGCGCATGCTGGGGTTGTTTCTGATCCTGCCTGTCTTCTCGGTTTATGCACCGACATTGGCGGGCGGCAACGATGTTCTGATGGTTGGTTTGGCGCTCGGCGCCTATGGGTTGACCCAGGCGTTCTTCCAGATTCCCTATGGCATGGCATCGGATCGCTTCGGCCGCAAACCGGTCATCGTCGTCGGCCTGCTGCTCTTTGCTGCCGGCAGTTTCGTGGCCGCCACGGCGGATGATATTTACTGGGTGATCGCCGGTCGGGTGATCCAGGGCGCAGGTGCGATTTCCGCAGCGGTTACCGCGCTGGCTGCCGACCTGACGCGCGAACAGCACCGGACGAAGATCATGGCCATGATCGGTTCCACCATCGGCCTGATGTTCGCCGTTTCCCTCGTGATTGCGCCACTGCTGTACACCGCAGTCGGTATGCCCGGCATCTTTGCATTGACGGGCATTCTGGCGCTGGCGGCCATCGTGCTGTTGCTGAAAGTTGTTCCGGCTGCACCTGCCATTGTCGTTCAGGGCCGTGCCCCGTTCGCGTCGGTCCTGTTTCACGGCCAGTTGGCGCGGCTCAACTTTGGTGTCCTGGCGCTGCACATCATGCAGACAGCGCTATGGGTGGTGGTGCCGCCGATGCTGGTCAGCGCCGGTCTCCCGGCGGGCGAACACTGGAAGATCTACCTGCCTTCGGTGCTCGTGTCCTTTGCCGTGATGATCCCCGCCATCATTGCCGCCGAGAAGTACGACCGCATGAAGATCATTTTCGTCAGCGCCATTCTACTGCTGTTTGTGGTGCAGTTGGGCTTGGTCGTGGTAAGTGGCGGCCTGTATGCCATCGGTTTCTGGCTGATGCTGTTCTTTGTCGGCTTCAATATCATGGAAGCGCTCCAGCCTTCCATGATTTCGCGTCTGGCGCCGGCAGGCGCCAAGGGTGCGGCCCTTGGCATCTACAATACGACCCAGTCGCTGGGTTTATTCTTCGGTGGCGCTGCAGGCGGCTGGTTGCTCAAACATTTCGGGCCGTCGGCAGTGCAGGGCTTCTGTGCGGCGATTGCGGGCATTTGGCTATTGTTGGCGCTGACGATGACAGCGCCGGCACGCAAACCATCAACTTAGGAGGGGACTATGGCTTCGGTGAACAAGGTGATTCTGGTAGGCAATCTGGGCGCGGATCCGGAAATGCGCTACATGCCGAATGGCGACGCGGTCTGCAACGCCCGCTTGGCCACCACCGAGTCCTGGAAGGACAAGCAGTCCGGCGAGAAGAAGGAAATCACCGAGTGGCATCGCGTGGTCTTCTATCGCAAGTTGGCCGAAATCGCCGGCCAATACTTGAAGAAGGGCTCGCAGGTCTATCTCGAGGGCCGCATTCGCACACGCAAGTGGACCGACAAGGAAGGCCAGGAGCGCTACACGACCGAAATCGAAGCCAACGAGATGCAAATGCTCGGCCGCCGCGAAGGCATGGGCGATGCCGGTCCGCGCGAGAACGCCGGCGCCCCGCGCGCCGCGCCGACCAAGCCCGCCGCAACTTCGTCCGGCGGCGGTTTCAACGACTTCGAAGACGATATTCCGTTCTAACCCGACTTGGGTGGCGGCGTATCGGGTTCAGAACTTCATCAACCACGCCGCGCGTACGCTTGAGTCGTTAACTCCCTGGGTATTGGTTGTATCCCGATGCACGCCGGCTTGAACGGCGAGCAACTCATATTTCCCAAGCGGAACATTGAACGAGAGTTTGTAGTTGATGTCCCGACCGGGCGGCCCGAGACCGGGAGGAGCGGCGGCTGCACTGGCAAGACCGGGCTGCGCGTCGGGCAATCCCGCGTCCGCATTCGATTTGTTGGCGACGGCCAAGGCAAAAGGTGCTGCCTGAGTCGATCGGATGCCCGCGTATTGGCATCTGCCGCTCCAGAAGACGACTGCGTGAAGGGTATCATCCTGCACGCAGCTATCGGTCGGGTGGACAAGGCGATCCATTGTTCTGCCTGATGGCAGGCGAAGATGGGCGAGCTTGCCATGGCGCATTGTCCTTTTGGCAGCAGTCTTTCTCTTGGCGGTGATCGGCGAGTTCGCCGCGGCTGGCCGGGACGTAGCGGCCGTGTCCGGTCGTTCCAGTTCTGTCGGAGTGTGTGGGGTCGAAGCGCCGATCGCTGTGCCGGCAAAAGTCCACAGACCCGCCACGAGGGCAGTCAGAACTCGAATACCGGTTCTTGACATCCGCGATCTCCTCAAGGCTTCCGGGAAACGGGATGCAAAGCGGATTACCGATCACAAGACGTCGTCGCGACATCCCGGCGGCCCGGCTGGCATGGAGAGCTTCCTCCTAAGCCCCGCAGCTTTGCGCCCCCGACTTTCGACGGGTTTGCCATTTACTACTCATTGCCATGCTAGTCCGCGGGTCGGGGAAGTCAATACCGTCGGTCGGTGGCGACGTGCCGTTCGGCAAAATCGATCCGGGATAATATGGACCGTAACCTACCCTCTATGACGGTTCTCATGTTTTCGCACAAAACAGGTCCATCCGACAAGCCGCGACGACGACTCAGCGAATATTCGCTGCGCGACCTGCTGGTCGTCGGTTTGCCGCTGCTGCTGGTCCTGATCGCCGGATTTTGGGCGGCGTCCATCTTTATCCGGCCGGCGCCGCCCGATACGCTGGTCATCAGCAGCGGCGCCGACGGCGGCGCCTATCAGCGTTTCGCCGCGATCTACGCGGACATTCTGGGCCGCTACGGTGTCAAGGTCGTCGAGAAACCTTCAGGGGGCGCGCTGGATAACCTGGCTCGCCTGCGCGACGACAATCAGGATATCGACGCCGCCTTTTATCAGGGCGGCAGCGGCGAGCCTCAGCAAGACGAGGCGATCGAATCCCTGGGCGCCTTTTACTACGAGCCGATGTGGGTCTTTTATCGCGATGGCGCCGCGCCTCGGGGGCGCGCACTTGATGAGATCCTAGCGTTGAAGGGCAAGCGGATTGCCATCGGCGGCGCGGGCAGCGGCACGCATCGTTTGGCGCTCGAGATGTTACGTGCCAGCGGACTCGATGGCAGCAATACCCACCTGATCGAAAAAGGCGATCTTGGCCTGATCGAGATGCTGACCAAAGGCAAGATCGACGCCGTCTTCGCGGTCGGCCCGACCCAGTCGGCCATCGTCTGGTCCCTGCTGTACACGCCGGGCGTTCGCTTGATGAGCCTCGCGCACGCGGACGCTTACTCGCGGCAACTGCCGTACCTGTCGAAGATCGTCCTCGCGCGCGGCGCGATCGACATCGGGCGCGACATTCCGCCAGCCGACGTGACCATGGTAGCGGCAACGGCGACGCTGCTGGTGCAGGCGGACATCCATCCCGCGCTGGTCGACTTGCTGATGCAGGCGGCGACGGAGGCGCACGGCGGCCCCGGTGTGTTCCACAAGCCGGGCGATTTTCCGCATGCCACGGCGGTCGACTTTCCGCTGTCGAGCGAGGCCGAGCGCTACTACAAGTCGGGCAAACCGTTGCTGCAGCGCTACCTGCCATTCTGGGCCGCGACGCTGATCGACCGCCTGGTAGTGATGGCGATTCCATTGTTCGCACTGCTGCTGCCGATCTTGCGTTACGCGCCGGTCCTCTATGGCTGGCGCGTGCGTTCGCGCATCTACCGTCGTTACGGTGAATTGAAATTCCTTGAAGCGGAAGTCGAGCGGGATACTTCGCAGCATACGCGCGACGAATGGCTGGCGCGGATCGATGCGATCGAGTCCGACGTTCATCACCTACCGACGCCGCTGGCTTTCACTGACATGGCCTACACCCTGCGCAGCCACATCGAACTGGTGCGCGACAAAGTCGAGCGGCGTACCACGACGACTGACTTTCAAGCCGCTACGACGCCTGGTCAATCTTGATCGCCGTCAAGGAGATGTGCCTGGGGCAGGACGCAGAATGTCGCCTTCCCCATGCCGGAGTCTTTCATGAGCGCGACGCCAGTCCTGTTGGCACACCACAAGCATTGCGACGATCTCTTCGCTGGCGCCGAGGCTGCCGCCTACGCCGGGCACTGGGCGGCGTGCCGTGATGCCTTCCAGCGCTTCAGCGGCGAAATGACTGCTCACTTCGCGACAGAGGAGGAGGTTCTGTTTCCCGCCTTCGAGACGGCAACCGGCAATACCGGCGGCCCGACCAGCATGATGCGTCTTGAGCATGCCCAGATGAATGCGCTGATGATGCAGGCCGCTCAGGCCGCGGTAGTGGCCGATTCAGAGGGATTTTCAGGTGCGGTGGAAACCCTGTTGATCCTGATGCAGCAGCACAACATGAAGGAAGAGAACATTCTCTATCCCATGTGCGATCGCGTTCTTTCAGCCAACGACCTGGCGCTTGAGCGTGAACTGGCGACACGGACGGCCGGCACATGCCCGCCGTGATAGATGGCCGCGACATGGTGCCGCCTGAGCCGCTGGAACTGACGCTGGCGGCGCTGGACACGCTGGTGGCCGACGAAGAGTTGCTGTTGCTGCTGTATTGCCAACCCCGTCCGCTGTTCGGCATCCTGGAAAGTGAAGGTTACGTCTGGCGCGAAGACCTGCGAGCGGATGGCACCCGCGAGATTCGCATCCGCAAGGGCAAGTCGTAGGCAGTAGCGCCGGTGCAGCCAAACCTATCCTTCGAGCAGGCACCGCCGCTCGGCGTGCCATTCCGTTTCTTTCTGGTGGCGCCCTGGTTTGGTGTTGCCGCGGGACTCTTGCTGCCATGGGCAGGCGAATCGGCAATTTCTTCGCGTTGGTCTCCGGCTGTCCTGGCATTGACGCATCTGCTGGTGCTCGGATACCTGCTGCAGGCGATGACGGGTGCGTTGTTTCAGTTCGTCCCCGTTGCTGCTGGCGGAAATGTCTGGCGGCCACGCCTGGTTGCCGCCATCCTGCAGCCGCTCTTTCTGATTGCCGCCGCGCTATTGGCGACAGCGTTTCTGGCGGGCTCTGGCGCGATGCTGCGCGGGGCGGCTGCACTGTTCGTGGCGGCGGTATCGCTCCAGGTAGTTGTCATCGGGCTGGCACTATGGCGCACGCCTGCACAGGGCGCGACGGTTGCCGCGTTACGCCTGGCGATCGGTGGACTGGCGGCGACCGTCGGGCTGGGCGCGATCCTGGCGGAAGGCTTTGCCGGCGACCACGGCTGGCCCCTCGTCACCATCGTCAACATTCACGCCGGTTGGGGGTTGGGCGGTTGGGCACTCATGCTCGTCGCCGGCGTCTCGTACTTCGTCGTGCCGATGTTCCAGCTGACGCCGCCGTATCCGCACCGCCTCGCCCGGGCGTTGCCGTTGGCCCTGTTGCTTGTGCTTGGCGGATGGTCGGCGCAGATCCTCGGCATGAATGCGGAGTGGGTAACGGCGATCTGGTTGGCGGGCTTTTGCCTGGCCGCCGGATACGCCATCCTGACCTTGTGGCTGCAACGCCATCGCCGGCGCCGGATTGCCGATCCGACATTCCTCTTCTTTCGCGGCGCCATGTTCTGCCTGTTGGGAAGTTGTATTTCAGCAGTGGTCATGACAATGCTGACGTCGATCGGTGACGATTCCAGATGTGCGTGGTGGCTGGGCATCCTGATCCTGCCGGGGGCCTTCGTTTCGCTGATCAACGGCATGCTGTACAAGATCGTGCCGTTTCTCTGCTGGCTGCATCTGCAAAGGCTCGCCGGCATCGGCGCCGTGGCACCGAACATGAGAGAGATGATTCCGGAGCGGGCGCAGAGGCGGCAAATGCGCTTGCACTTCCTTTCGTTGGCGCTGTTGTTGCTGACGACATTCTTTCCGGCGGCGGCAGGAGTGGCGGGCGTGGTCTTTGCCGCGTCCTGCGCCTGGCTGGGCTGGAACCTGACCGGGGCTGCCCGGGCTTACCGGACTTTCAGAGGTCGAATTTCCGCAGCCGCTGCAGGTCCGGCACCGTGATGTGGCGACCGCGAACCTGGATGAGTCCGGATTCGGAGAGATCGTGAAGAATCCGGGAAAAGGTCTCGGGTGTCAGATTGAGCCTGGACGCCAGGGTGTGCTTGGTCGTCGGCAACGTGACCTCGATCTGGTTGCCGTGATCTTTTTCGCGCGTATGGTGCTGTAGCAGATAGCCGATCACGCGCTGGGTGCTTGAGCGCAGCGAGTAGGATTCAACGTCGGCGATCAGCGAATGCAGTCGCATCGACAGCCCGGCCAGCAGGCGGCGGGAAAAGGAAGGGTCGGTGTCGATCAGCCGAAAGACGACATCCCTGCCGATCACGAGCAGTTGCGTGTCGAGCAACGCCTCGGCAAAGACCGGGAACGGCTTGTCCATGAACATGACCGCTTCGCCGAAACTCTGCTGTGGACCGATGATTTCGACGACTTTCTCATTCCCGTGCGCCGAAGGAAGCGCCAGCTTGACCTGGCCGGAAACGACGATGAAAAATCCCCTGGTCGGGTCGCCCTTCTGGAACAGCATCTCACCCCGGGCAAGGCGCCGCTCGCGGGTTTCCGCCACCACCATCCCGATCTGTTCCGGCGCCAGGGCGCAAAACAAGGGTAGCCGCCTGAACAAGGCAGCAATGTCGAGTTCCGGATGTGGAGATTTTTCGACGGTCATGGCGAGGGAAGCTTACGCCGGATTCCGGCCTGCTGGCCGACCTTCAGGGCGCAGACCCGAGCAATCAGAGGCGACGGATTTTTTCCAGTAGTGCCGTGGTCGACCGCTCGTGGACAAAGGGAATCGAGTGAACCTGGCCGCCCCAGGCGATCACCTCGCGGCTGCCGACAATCCTGTCGACGGGCCAGTCACCGCCTTTGACCAGCAGGTCAGGATGTGTTTCGAGAATACGCGCGAGCGGCGTGTCTTCGTCAAACCATGTGACCAGAGTGACGCATTCGAGTGCCGCCAGCACCGCCATGCGATCTGCCAGTGAATTGATCGGCCGGTCGTCGCCCTTGCCCTGGCGTTTCACCGAGGCGTCGGTGTTGACTGCGACCAGCAGGCTGGCACCCAGGGCGCGCGCCTGGGCGAGATACGTGGCATGACCGCGGTGCAGGATGTCGAAGCAGCCGTTGGTGAACACGAGCGGCCGTACTACGGTCGCCAGTCGCGTCCGTAGATCTGCCGGCGCGCAGATCTTGGCTTCGAACGCCGGCGCGATGGCCACGTCAGCTTACTTCGACGACTTGCTGTCGGAGGGCGTGAGGTCGAGTCGATCGGCTTCGTCGGGGGAAATGATCTCGAACAGGCGTACCACCTTTTGCACGCCGCCGGTGGTGCGAGCGATGTCGACCGCGGCATCTGCTTCCTTCTGGGTGACGAGGCCGAGCAGGAATACCGTTCCGGCTTCGGTGACCACCTTGACGTGGTTGGCCGCGAAGGTGTGGTAATCGACGAAGCGGGCCTTGACCTTGGAGGTAATGAAGGAGTCATTGGTCCGGCCGGTAAGCGAACTGGCCTGGGCGACCACCAGTTCGTTACTGACCGACTTGACGTTTGGCACCCCGGAGACGATTCTCTCCACCTGCGCCTTGGCATCCTGGCTGAGCACTTCGCCGCTCAGCAGCACCATGCGATTGTAGCTGGTGACATTGACGTGCGTTGCCGTGCCGAACATTTCGTTGATGCGGTTGCCGGCGCGGATTTCAATGGCTTCGTCGGCCATGTAGGTTTCCGAGATCCGCCGGTCGGAAATCATCAGGGCGCCGGCACCGACGCCGATGACGGCCGCGGTGAAACAGCCCGACAATGCGGGCGCGAGAGCGGCCATCGATAGCCAGAGTGCGAGGCGTGTACGGCCGGTGGTGATCTTCATTCAGTGTCTCCTAGTAAGAGCGTGTCGATGCCGTCGCACAGGCAATGCAGCGTCAGGAGGTGGACCTCCTGAATGCGCGCCGTGCGATCGGCGGGTACGCAAAGGTGGATGTCGTCTGCGGCAAGAGCGGCCGCCATCTTGCCGCCGCCCTTGCCGGTGAGGGCGACGACGCGGACGCCGCGTTCGTGCGCCACCGCCATGGCGGCGAGGACATTGGGCGAGTTGCCGGAGGTGGAAATCGCCAGCAGCACGTCGCCGGCGCGGCCAAGCCCCTGCACCTGCTTGGCGAAGACTTGGTCGTAGTGGTAATCGTTGGCGATCGAGGTCAGCGTCGAGGTGTCGGTCGTTAGCGCGACTGCCGCCAGCGGCGGGCGTTCGCGCTCGAACCGGTTGAGGAGTTCCGCCGCGAAGTGCTGCGAATCGGCCGCCGAGCCGCCGTTGCCGCAAGCCATTACCTTGCCGCCCATCCTGAGCGAGGCCACCATGGCCTGGATAGCGGCCGCGATGGGGGCAGCCATGGCCTGCGCCGCCTTCTGCTTGGTGGCGACACTGTCGGCGAACTGGTCTTGAATGCGTTGATCGAGGTTCATGACTGGCGGGATTCTAGCGGGAGGAGGTGACGGCCAGCCGGTGGAAATGAGCGGTTAAAAGACAACAAACACCTCGATCAATAAACGCTGCCACGGATTTTGATGCTCCTGCAACCGCCCGATGCGTGCCGAAACTGCGCCACCACGATCCATCTCGGCGGCGACAGCCCGATTCTCGGCCCGCGGCAGGTAGCCAAGCATTCGGCCGTGCCACTCGACGCGGACTGCGTTGCCGTCGTGGGGGTTGTCCGGTTCTCGTACCAAAGTCAATGTGTCACCGACCTTGAGTTCGGGCCAAAGTTCCCGCGCCTCGTGATACTGGAAGCCCGC
>PMIH01000038.1:0-2139 GCA_003158255.1 Rhodocyclaceae bacterium | reverse complement strand
GCTTCGCCATCGCGGCAGATCAGGTCGATCTCGCCGCCGCGCACGCGGAAGTTACGGCCGATGAGGCGCAAGCCGCGTGCGGCGAGGTGTCGGGCGGCCGTCTCCTCGGCGGCGGCGCCTTTGGCTTGTGTCGAGGTCATCGCGCTGGGACAATGGTCGGCATGAATGGAATACCAAATGCATTGTATGTCGTCGCCACGCCGATCGGGAACCTCGGCGACATCACCCTGCGCGCGCTGGAAACGCTGCGTGCCGCGGATCTGATCGCCTGCGAGGACACGCGCCATGCGCGCCACCTGCTCGATCACCACGGCATCCGCGCGGCAACGCTATCGGTGCACGAGCACAACGAGGCTGCCGCCGCGACCAAGCTGATTGATGCCTTGAGCTCGGGCAAGCGCGTGGCGCTGATTTCCGATGCGGGCACGCCGGGTATTTCCGATCCCGGTGCGCGGGCCTGCGCCGCTGTGCGTGCGGCCGGTTTCCGGGTGGTGCCACTACCTGGCCCGAGCGCGGCGATTACCGCTTTGTCGGCGGCGGGTCTGGCCGATGCGCGCTTCCTGTTTGCGGGCTTTCTGCCGCCGAAGCCGACGGCGCGACGGCACGAAATCGAAGCCTTGAAAAGCGTTCCGGCGGCGCTGGTCATCTACGAAGCGCCGCACCGCATCGAAGAGACCATCGTCGATCTTGCCGCGCTGCTGGAGCCGGAGCGAACGCTGGTCGTCGCGCGCGAACTGACCAAGCTGTTCGAGCAAATCGCCGTTATGCCGCTGACGGAGGGACCGGCCTGGCTGGCCGCCGACGAGAACAGGAAACGGGGCGAGTTCGTGCTGGTCGTCTCGGCACCGCCGCCGAACGAAGGTCTGGATGCCGAGGCGGAGCGCGTGCTGAAGGCACTGTTGGCAGAGTTGCCGGTCAAGCAGGCTGCGAAGCTGGCAGCCGAAATTACCGGCACGGCGAAGAACGCGCTTTACCAAAGGGCGCTGCAACTCAAGGCATAATTCCGTTTATGCAAACGCTTACCATCGCCCGACCCGACGACTGGCACCTGCACCTGCGCGACGGTGCGGCCCTGGCGGCTGTGTTGCCGGATACGGCGCGGCGCTTTGCCCGTGCCATCGTCATGCCGAACCTGAGGCCACCCGTGACGACGGTCGAGCAGGCCCTGGCTTACCGTGATCGCATTCTGGGCGGCGTGCCACGACGACTGACTTTCACTCCCTTGATGACGCTGTACTTGACGGACAACACGCCGCCGGCGGAAATCGAGCGGGCGAGGGCAAGCGGCTTCGTGCACGCAGTCAAACTCTACCCGGCCGGAGCGACGACGAATTCTGATGCGGGGGTCACCGACCTCGCCCGCTGTCGCGCGACGCTGGCGAAGATGGAGGCACTAGGCGTGCCGCTGCTGGTGCACGGCGAGGTGACCGATTCGGCGGTTGATGTGTTCGACCGCGAAGCCGTGTTCATCGAGCGCGTGCTCGCGCCGCTGCTGAAAGACTTTCCGGCACTCAAGCTGGTACTCGAACATGTGACGACCCAGGACGGAGTCGACTTCGTGCTGACGGGCGGCGCCAACGTGGCTGCGACCATCACTGCGCATCACCTGCTGCTCAACCGCAACGCCATTTTTCAGGGCGGTATCCGGCCGCATCACTACTGCTTGCCCGTCCTGAAGCGTGAACGGCATCGGCAGGCGCTGGTCGCCGCGGCGATTTCCGGCAATCCAAAATTCTTCCTCGGTACCGACTCTGCACCGCACGGCAAGAGCACGAAGGAGGCGGCCTGCGGCTGCGCCGGCTGCTATACGGCGCATGCCGGCATCGAGCTTTATGCCGAGGCTTTCGAGGCGGCGGGCGCCCTCGACAAACTGGAAGGATTTGCCAGCCACTTTGGTGCCGATTTCTACGGCCTGCCACGCAACGAAGAACGGATTGCGCTGGTGCAGGAAAGCTGGACCGTGCCCGCCGTATTGTCTTATCTGGACGGCGATGTCCTGGTGCCTCTGCGTGCCGGTGAAAATGTAACGTGGAGCCTGAAATGAAGCGATGGATTCTGCCCTTCACCGTCTTGCTGCTTGCCGCGTGCGCCAGGGATCCGGCTGCCTACATGATTGCGGGCAGCGAGATCGCCATCACC
>PMIH01000016.1 GCA_003158255.1 Rhodocyclaceae bacterium | reverse complement strand
GTCGTCGCGAAAATCATCGAGTAAATAACGCTTGTGTCGACGGGGGATGGGCGGTACCATGCCGCCCTTTCGCAATTTGTGCCCGTGTTGCGCACCGCTCTTTAAGGAATTTTATGCAAAACCAGAAGATTCGCATCCGTCTTAAGGCTTTCGACTATAAGTTGATTGACCAGTCCGCCCTTGAGATTGTGGATACGGCAAAGCGCACGGGCGCCGTTGTTCGTGGCCCGGTGCCTTTGCCGACCCGTATTGAGCGCTTTGACGTACTTCGCTCCCCACACGTAAACAAGACATCACGCGACCAGTTCGAGATTCGTACTCATCTGCGATTGATGGATATCATTGATCCGACCGACAAGACAGTTGATGCCTTGATGAAGTTGGATTTGCCCGCGGGCGTAGATGTAGAAATTAAGCTTCAGTAGCGCAATTCCGGTGGTGCCGATTTTTCGGCTGCCGGCGGTTGTTGGTGGTTTTAACAGTCAGGTCCCGGCCAATCGTAGCCGGGGATTAGGAGAAAAAATGAGTCTGGGCCTTGTAGGACGCAAGGTCGGCATGACGCGCGTGTTTACCGAGGACGGTTCGACCGTTCCGGTGACCGTGCTGGATGTGTCGAACAATCGCGTAACGCAGATCAAGACACCTGAGAATGACGGCTACGCCGCCATCCAAGTGGCCTTTGGCAAGCGCCGCCCAAGCAGGATCGGTAAACCCCAAGCGGGCCATCTTGCGAAAGCTGGCGTCGAAGTTAGTCGTGTTCTTAGGGAGTTTTCAGTTGATGACGGCGCCTTGGCGAGTTTCAAGCCAGGTGACCTGATTTCCGTCGCAATCTTTCAGGTTGGGCAGAAAGTCGACGTTTCCGGAACGACGATTGGCAAGGGATTTGCTGGCGCGATCAAACGCCATCACTTTTCTTCAAACCGCGCTTCGCATGGCAACTCGGTGTCGCACAACTCCGCCGGCTCGATCGGTATGGCGCAGGATCCAGGCAGGGTGTTTCCTGGTAAGCGTATGGCCGGCCATTTGGGCGACGTTGCCAGCACCATGCAGAATCTTGAGGTAGTCAGGGTCGACGAGGTCCGTCAGCTGCTACTGGTCAAAGGCGCGGTTCCCGGCGCGAAGGGCGGCGATGTCATAGTCCGCCCGGCCGTTCGGACTACGTAAGGGGCTAGCCATGGAACTGAAACTGATCAATGATCAAGGACAACAGGCAGCCACCGTCTCTGCGTCGGATACGCTCTTTGCTCGCGACTACAATGAGGCCTTGGTCCATCAGGTTGTCGTCGCTTACCAAGCGAACAGCCGTGCCGGCAATCGCGCGCAGTTGACTCGCGCTGAGGTTCACCACAGCACCAAAAAGCCTTTCCGGCAAAAGGGCACGGGTCGTGCCCGCGCGGGCATGACTTCATCGCCGCTTTGGCGAGGCGGTGGGCGAATTTTCCCGAACTCACCTGATGAAAATTTCTCACAGAAAGTGAATCGCAAGATGTACCGGGCCGGAATCGCCTCGATTCTTTCCCAGTTGGCTCGCGAAGATCGCTTGGTGGTTGTCGATAGTTTCGTCGTTGATGCGCCCAAGACGAAACTGGTCGCTCAGAAGCTGAAGGGTATGGGGCTCGTTGATTCGGTCCTGGTCATCACTGACAGCATTGATGACAACCTGATGTTGGCGTCCCGCAATTTGCCAAACGTATTGGTGCTTGAGGCACAGCAAGCGGATCCCGTATCGTTGGTGCGGTTCCCTAAAGTGTTGCTGACGAAGGGCGCTGTTGCCAAGATGGAGGAGATGCTGGCATGAGCACCCCAAAGTTCAACGAAGAGCGCCTGATGCAAGTTCTGCTGGCGCCGCAAGTCTCGGAAAAGGCGACTTACGTTGCCGACAAGAACGAGCAGGTCATCTTTATCGTTGCGCCTGACGCTACCAAGCCGGAAATCAAGGCCGCAGTCGAGATGTTGTTCAAGGTTCAGGTGGAGTCCGTTCAGGTCGCAAATTTGAAAGGCAAGGTCAAACGCTTTGGGCGCAGCATGGGGCGTCGTGGCGACGTGCGAAAGGCGTTTGTTTGCCTGAAACCGGGCCAGGAGATCAGTTTCGCAGAAGGAGGGGGCGCATAAATGGCACTCGTCAAAGTCAAGCCGACTTCCGCGGGTCGCCGCGGCGTCGTCAAGGTTGTCAACCCTAATCTGCACAAGGGACAGCCGTTTGCTGCGCTGGTTGAAAAAAAGACCAGCAAGGCTGGTCGTAACAACCATGGCCACATTACCACCCGCCACCAAGGGGGTGGTCACAAGCAGCATTATCGTGTCATCGATTTCAAGCGCAACAAGGATGCCATTGTGGCTACGGTCGAGCGTTTGGAGTACGACCCCAATCGTTCGGCGAACATCGCCTTGCTGCTTTATGCAGATGGCGAGCGGCGCTATATCATTGCCACCAAAGGCATGGCCGTCGGTCAGGAAGTAATCAGCGGCTCCGAGGCGCCAATTAAGGTTGGCAACGCGCTACCGATTCGCAACATTCCCGTCGGTACCACGATTCATTGCATTGAACTTCAGCCCGGCAAAGGTGCCCAGTTGGCTCGTTCGGCAGGTACTTCGGTGCAGCTTCTGGCCCGTGAAGGCACCTACGCCCAGGTACGTTTGCGTTCGGGCGAAATTCGGCGCATTCACGTTGAATGCCGCGCTACTATTGGCGAGGTAGGCAATGAGGAAAATAACCTGCGCAAGATTGGTAAGGCCGGCGCCCAGCGTTGGCGCGGCATCCGCCCGACGGTGCGCGGCACGGCAATGAATCCGGTCGATCACCCGCACGGTGGTGGCGAAGGCCGTACCGGCGAAGGCCGTGTTCCGGTCAGTCCTTGGGGTCAGCCAACCAAGGGCTACCGCACTCGCAGCAACAAGCGCACGGATGTAATGATCGTGCAGCGTAGGCCGAAAGGTAAGAGGTAAGCCATGGCACGTTCAGTCAAGAAGGGCCCTTTCGTCGACGACCACCTTGTCAAGAAGGTCGATGCCGCACGTGCGTCCAACGATAAGCGCCCAATCAAGACGTGGTCGCGTCGCTCTACAGTTTTGCCGGATTTTATTGGCCTGACTATCGCCGTCCATAACGGAAAGCAGCACATTCCCGTGTATGTGTCGGAGAACATGGTTGGTCACAAGCTCGGCGAGTTTGCCCACACACGCACCTTCAAGGGCCACACGGCCGGCAAGAAGGCGGCGGTGAAGAAGTGAGGAGTGTGACGATGGAAACCAACGCTATCCTCCGTGGTGTGCGCCTGTCGGCCCAAAAAGGCCGTCTGGTTGCCGACTTGGTGCGGGGCAAGCCTGTCGATCAGGCACTTAATATTTTGGCATTTTGTCCGAAAAAGGGCGCCGGCATCATCAAGAAGGTACTGGAGTCGGCGATAGCGAATGCCGAGCACAATGACGGGGCCGATATCGACACGCTGAAGGTGAAGACGATCTATGTGGAAAAGGGCGTGGTCCTAAAGCGCTTTACAGCACGGGCCAAGGGTCGAGGTAACCGCATCGTCAAGCCGACCTGCCACGTTTTTCTGACCGTCGGCGACTAAGGAGCATTCATGGGACAGAAGATTCATCCGACCGGCTTCAGGCTTTCCGTTACGCGCGATTGGGCCTCTCGTTGGTATGCGACCAGCAAGTCCTTTCCGCAGATGCTGAAGGAAGACATTGAGGTTCGCGAGTACTTGAAGAAGAAGCTGGCGCATGCCTCCGTTGGTCGTGTCGTCATTGAGCGGCCGGCCAAGAATGCTCGTGTCACTGTATATTCGGCCCGCCCTGGTGTCGTTATCGGCAAGAAAGGCGAAGACATCGAGAACCTGAAGAGTGATCTTCAGCGGCGCATGGGAGTGCCAGTGCATGTCAATATCGAGGAAATCAGAAAGCCGGAAACCGATGCTCAACTGATCGCGGACTCGATTGCCCAACAACTTGAGAAGCGCATTATGTTCCGTCGTGCCATGAAGCGCGCGATGCAGAATGCCATGCGTCTCGGCGCCCAAGGTATCAAGATCATGAGTTCGGGACGTCTGAACGGGGCCGAAATTGCTCGCACCGAGTGGTACCGCGAGGGACGCGTGCCGCTGCATACGCTTCGGGCCGATATTGATTATGGTACTGCCGAAGCCAAGACTACCTATGGCATCATCGGCATCAAGGTGTGGGTGTTCAAGGGCGAGATTTTGGCCAAGAACGAAATTGCTATCGGTGGCGTCCCGGACACCCCGAGCGATGAGCCTGCGCGTAGGCCGCGTAAAGGCACTGGCGCCCCGCGAAGCGAAGAAAATTCCGGCACAACCAAACCTTCGACTCGTCGTTCTCCCGCCGGAGTCCGGACAACGGCAGTTGCTGTTGGAACTGCGGGCGAAGCTAAACCCGAGATCGCTGCCGAACCCGCCAAGGCTCCCGTCAAGCGCGTGCGCAAGACGGTCGCCAAGCCGGACGGCAAGGAGTAATCATGCTGCAACCAGCACGCAGAAAGTACCGCAAAGAGCAGAAGGGCCGCAACACGGGTGTCGCCACTCGTGGTGCCAAGGTTAGCTTCGGGGAATATGGCCTCAAGGCGATCGGGCGCGGNNCCCGGACAAGCCAATTTCCAAGAAGCCGGCGGAGGTTCGAATGGGCAATGGCAAAGGCTCCCCAGAGTACTGGGTTGCCGAGATTCAGCCTGGCAAGGTCCTATACGAAATGGACGGCGTTGACGAGGCGCTTGCACGCGAGGCTTTCCGGCTTGCTGCGGCCAAGTTGCCCCTCGAAACTACCTTCGTTACGCGCCATCTGGGGTGAGAAATGAAAGCGACTGAACTGAGACAGAAGAACGACGCCGACCTGGCAAAGGAACTGCTTGACCTCCGTAAGGCGCAGTTTTCTCTCCGCATGCAATTGGCAACCCAGCAGTTGAGCAACAGCAGTCAACTTGGCAAAGTGCGCAAGGATATTGCGCGCGTCAAGACCATTCAGAGTGAGAAGGCGGCCGCGAAATGACTCAAGCCACTGAACAGAAAACCCGCCGCACCCTGCAGGGGCGCGTTGTTAGTGACAAAATGGCCAAGACGGTAACTGTCTTGGTGGAACGGCGAGTGAAGCATCCAGTGATCGGAAAGGTAATGATTCGATCCAAGAAATACCATGCGCACGTTGAAGGCCTTGACGCCGCCGCGGGCGACCTGGTCCAGATTGAGGAGTGCCCGCCGATCTCCCGTACCAAGGCTTGGCGCGTTGTTGAGGTGGTAGAAAAGACACGCGCTATTTGAAAAAAAGCAGATTCACCTGTTGACAGGTGAATGGCGAGAGAATAGAATCCTGCCTCTTTGCCAAGGCTAGCATAAAGGCTTGAGCTCGCCAGAAATGGCTATTTGACCCGAACGGGTTCCAAGACTGACTGCGTTGCCGCGAGGTGGTGCGGATTAAGTTGGAGAAATGCAATGATCCAAATGCAGTCGATACTCGATGTCGCCGACAACACTGGCGCGCGTGCTGTGATGTGTATCAAGGTGCTGGGTGGTTCAAAGCGCCGCTACGCTGGTATCGGTGATGTCATCAAGGTCAGCATCAAGGATGCTGCGCCACGTGGACGCGTTAAGAAGGGCGAAGTCTATAGCGCCGTAGTTGTGCGCACGGCGAAAGGTGTTCGTCGCCCGGATGGCTCGCTCGTGCGGTTTGATGGCAACGCTGCGGTGCTGCTCAACAACAAGCTGGAGCCGATCGGAACCCGCATCTTCGGGCCGGTGACGCGTGAATTGCGCACTGAGCGCTTCATGAAGATCGTCTCGCTGGCGCCCGAAGTTCTGTAGAGGGTTCGGTCATGAACAAAATTCGCAAGGGCGATGGCGTGGTGGTCATTGCCGGCAAAGACAAGGGTAAGCGCGGCACGGTGCTTAATCGCGTTGATGATGAGCGTTTGCTTGTCGAGGGCGTTAATCGTGTCAAGAAGCATACCAAGCCCAATCCCATGAAGGGGCAACCGGGCGGCATCGTCGAAAAGGAGATGCCGATCCAAATTTCCAATTTAGCACTGTTCAATCCTGCCACCCAAAAGGCGGACCGCGTCGGTTTCAAGACTCTCGACGATGGTCGCAAGGTTCGGGTTTTCAAGTCGAACGGTGAAGTGGTGGATGCGTAAGGACTGATCATGGCGCGCTTGCAGAATTACTACAAAGACACTGTGGTGTCGCAACTGAGGGAAAAGTTCGACTACAAGTCGATCATGGAAGTCCCGAGGATTACGAAGATCACGTTGAACATGGGCGTTGGCGAGGCGGTTGGCGACAAGAAGATTCTTGAGAATGCTGTCGGTGACATGACGAAGATCGCTGGCCAGAAGCCCGTGGTTACCAAGGCCAGGAAGGCGATCGCCGGCTTCAAGATTCGTGAAGGCTATCCGATCGGCTGCATGGTGACCTTGCGTGGCACCCGTATGTTTGAGTTCCTCGATCGTCTCATTACTATCGCCATGCCGCGTATTCGCGACTTCCGCGGTGTTGGTGGCAAGGGATTTGATGGCCGAGGTAACTACAACGTTGGGGTCAAGGAGCAGATCATTTTCCCCGAGATCGAGTACGACAAGATCGATACGCTTCGTGGCATGAACATCAGCATCACCACGACAGCAAAGACGGATGCGGAAGCCAAGGCGCTTCTTGCCGCTTTCAAATTCCCCTTCAAGAACTGAGGGAAACATGGCGAAACTTGCACTGAAGAATCGCGAAGCCAAGCGCGCCAAGACGGTGGCGAAATATGCCGTCAAGCGCGCCGAATTGCTCGCCATCATCGATGACGCTAGGTTGTCCGATGACGACCGTATGGCGGCGCGGCTGAAGTTACAGCAATTGCCGCGCAACGCATCGCCGTCGCGTCAGCGCAACCGTTGCGCGCTGACCGGGCGGCCGCGTGGCGTGTTCCGGAAATTTGGTTTGTGCCGCAACAAACTGCGCGAGATTGCCATGCGCGGTGAAGTGCCGGGCATGACCAAGGCCAGCTGGTAAGGAGATCGACGAATGAGTATGACCGATCCCATCGCCGACATGTTGACGCGCATTCGCAATGCGCAAATGGCCGAGAAGGTGGCTGTCAGTATGCCGTGCTCGAAACTTAAGGTTGCGATCGCCAAAGTCCTCAAGGATGAAGGTTACATCGATGACTTCGCGGTTCGCGGCAATAGTGGCAAAGATGAGCTTGATATCGCCCTCAAGTACTACGCTGGGCGACCGGTGATCGAGCGTATCGAGCGGGTTTCCAAGCCTGGCCTGCGTGTCTATCGAGGTAAGGATGATCTGCCCAAGGTTATGAATGGCCTCGGGATCGCGATCGTGTCCACGCCCCGTGGTGTCATGACAGACCGCGGAGCACGCGCTGCCAATACCGGCGGCGAAGTACTCTGCATCGTGGCGTAAAGGGGAGTATGACGATGTCTCGTATCGCCAAATACCCGGTTGAAGTTCCGAAGGGTGTCGATATAGCGCTGACCGGAACCGA
>PMIH01000041.1 GCA_003158255.1 Rhodocyclaceae bacterium | reverse complement strand
ATGTTCTTCGGCACGCTTGGCCAGTTCGAGCAGTTGAGGTGTCTTTGCCAGTACCTTCTCGCCGGCCCGGCGGGCGGCGTTGAACGTACGGCCGGAGAGCAATCGCGCCAGGTACTTGTTGAGCGCGCCGACCGGCGGCGAGATCGACATGTCGTTGTCGTTCAGGATCACCAGCAGGTTGGCGTCGATGACGCCGGCGTTATTCAGCGCTTCGAATGCCTGCCCGGCCGACATGGCCCCGTCGCCGATAACGGCAACCACGCGCCGATCCTCGCCTTTGTCGCGGGCGGCGACCGCCATGCCCAGTGCCGCCGAGATGGAGGTCGAAGAATGGCCGACGCCGAAGGTATCGTAAGGGCTTTCGCTTCGCCGCGGAAAGCCGCCGACACCGTCCTTCATGCGCAGCTTGGCCATACCACNNGCAATGGTCAGTTCGACCGTGCCGAGATTCGATGAGAGATGGCCGCCAGTCCTGGCGACCGAATCGATCAGAAACGCGCGCAGTTCCTCAGCCAGAGGCGCGAGCGATTCGCGCGGCAACTGGCGCAGATCGGCGGGATCATTGATGGTGTCGAGCAGCGGGTAGGGCATCAGAATTTGCGTTCGACGATGAAGTCCGTAAGTTCGATCAAACGCCGGGCGCGGTCGCCAAAATAGGCCAGCGACGCTTTCGCTTCGGCGCGCAGATCGGCAGCCTTCTTCTTGGCCTCGGTCATGCCGAGCAGGCTGACGTAGGTCGGCTTGTTCTGGGCCGCGTCCTTTCCCGCGGTCTTGCCCAGAGTGGCCGTGCTGGCTTCCGCATCCAGAATGTCGTCGACCACTTGAAACAAAAGTCCGCCGCGCGCGGCAAAATGGCCAAGTTCGATCAAGCTCTTGTCGTCGGCTCGGCAGGCATGTGCGCCCAGCAACACGGCAGCGCGAATCAAGGCGCCGGTCTTGTGGATGTGCATGAACTCCAATTCCTCGACCGTCAATGACTTGCCGACCGCGCCAAGGTCGATGGCCTGACCACCGGCCATACCGCGCGACCCGGCGGCCTGGGCAAGCAGGGCGATCATCGGCGCCGTGCCGCCATGTTCGGCCAGCACCTGAAAGGCGAGGGTTTGCAGGGCATCGCCGACCAGCAATGCGGTTGCTTCGTCGTACTCGACGTGGCACGTCGGCTTGCCGCGCCGAAGTACGTCGTCGTCCATGCACGGCAAGTCGTCGTGTACCAGCGAATAGGCGTGAATGAGCTCGACCGCGCAGGCGGCAGCATCGAGTTGCTTCGCATCGGCGGCAAATATTTCACCAACCGCATGACAGAGCAGCGGCCGCACGCGCTTGCCGCCCGCCAGAACGGAGTACCGCATTGCCGCATGCAGCCGAGCCGGGGCGGTCGAGGTTGGAGGCAAGACGCGTTCCAAAGCCAACTCGGTGCGCGCCTGCACCGCGGCCATCCATGTTTGGAAATCCATAGTCAACTGTCCGAACTATCTTCGCCGATTACGTCGAAATCCCGCAAGCCGCCATTTTCGAGAATCTGCAACTTCTTCTCGGCTGCCGTCAGTGTTTCCTGACAATGTCGCAGCAGCGCGACGCCGCGTTCGTATGCGGACAGCGATTCTTCGAGCGGTGTGTTGCCGGCCTCCATTGCCTGCACGACGGCTTCGAGTTCCTGAAGGGCGGCTTCGAAAGTTGGGGGTGCGGTTGGCGCGACTGCCTTGACCATGGATGGAAGTGTGGAAATTGGACCGAGGGAAAGGTGCAAAAATACCCTATGCAGCGCTACCCGGTCAATTTGGAGTCAATTTTGGCTATACTGGCCGACCCGGATTCGGGGGCATTCTTCGTCCTATTTTTTCCGGTTTCCGGCATCTTCAGGAGGTAGGGCACCATGTCCGACATCGCGAGCCGCGCCAAGCTTTCGCCCGGCGCTTCCCAGTTCCCCGTCGATTGGTATTTTGACGAAAAACTCTTTGAACTGGAGAAAAAGCTTATCTTTGATGCCGGACCGGGTTACGTCGGCCACGAGTTGATGGTGCCGGAGATGTACAACTACCGCTCGCAGGAATGGCTCGACCACTCCCGGCTGCTGATGCGACAGCCCGACGGCGTATACGACATGTCGAACATCTGCCGCCACCGCCAGGCGATCATGCTGCAAGGCTCAGGCACGGCGCACAACATCGTCTGCCCGATCCACCGCTGGACCTACGATACGCAGGGCGCACTGATCGGTGCGCCGCACTTCCCGGAGAACCCCTGCCTGAACCTGAACAAGCGCAAGCTTGAATCCTGGAACGGGTTGTTGTTCAAGGGGCCGCGTTCGGCTGCCGCCGACCTCGCCGGCATGCATCTGGCCAAGGATTTCGATTTCAGTGGCTACAAGCTTGATCGCGTCGAACTGCACCAGTGCAACTACAACTGGAAGACGTTCATCGAGGTGTATCTGGAGGACTACCACGTCGTGCCCTATCACCCGGGCCTGGGCAACTTCGTTACCTGCGACGATCTCACCTGGCAGTTTGGCGAGTGGTACTCGGTGCAGAAGGTCGGCATCACGCCGCTCGAACGAATCGGTTCCAAGGTCTATGGCCGCTGGCAGCAGGCAGTGCTCGACTACTATGGTGCCAAGAACGACAAGCCCAAGCAGGGCGCGGTCTGGCTGACCTACTATCCGAACATCATGGTCGAGTGGTATCCGCACGTGCTGGTAGTGTCGACGGTGATTCCGCAGGACATCAATCGCACCTTGAACGTCGTCGAGTTCTACTATC
>PMIH01000139.1 GCA_003158255.1 Rhodocyclaceae bacterium | reverse complement strand
CGCCACGGCGTCGCTGACGGCCGATGGCAACGGCCATTTCGTTACCGTCGGCACGATCAATGGTGCACCCACCCGCTTCCTGGTGGATACCGGCGCCACTTTGATTGCCATCGGCAAGACCGATGCGGTCCGTGCCAACATCGACTATCTGCGCGGGCAGCCGGCCATGTCGATGACGGCTAACGGCGTGACCCGCATCTGGAGGGTCACGCTGAACTCGGTGCGCGTCGGCGACGTGGTACTCAACCAGGTCGAAGCCGCGGTGCACGAACACGATCTGCCGGTTGCGCTGTTGGGCATGAGTTTCCTCAACCGGATGGAAATGAGGCGCGAGGGTCAGACCATGACCCTCAAGAAGCGCTACTGATGGCGCCGCTGACTCCGGACTGGCTGCGACAACGTTTTGCTGTCGCGACGAGGCCCGTAGAACGCATCGAGGTGGACGACGGCCACTCGCTGGTTGCCGCCGCCGTACTGGTACCCATCGTGCTGCGACCTTCCGGGTTGACGGTGTTGCTCACCCAGCGCACTGCGCACTTGCGCGATCATGCCGGTCAGGTGGCCTTTCCCGGCGGGCGCAGCGAGCCGGCAGACGATTCGGCGCAGGCGACGGCATTGCGCGAGGCGCACGAGGAAGTCGGCATCGATCCGGTTCAGGTGGAAGTTTTGGGCACGCTCGGCGAATACCGGACCGGCACCGGTTTTGTTGTCCGCCCAGTGATCGGGCTCGTGACGCCGCCACTCGAACTGAAGCTCGATGACTTCGAAGTTGCCGACGTTTTTGAGCCGCCGCTGGCTTTTCTGCTGCAAGCCACCAACTTCCATCGGCATCAGATCGAATATCGGGGTGCATTGCGGGAATACTGGGCTGTTCCGTGGCAGGACCGCTTTATCTGGGGCGCCACGGCGGGAATGCTGGTCAACCTGAGGGAGTTCCTGTTCGGCAGCATGTGATATCTTCGCTGCATCGCATCAGGCTACCGCCATGTCTCTCATTTCCATCATCATCTCCCTGCTTCTCGAACAGGCCAAGCCGCTTCCCGTGGCGCGCGTCAATGCCTGGCTGAAGGCCTGGGCGGATCTGCTGGAGCGGCGTTTCAATGCCGGCGAACGCAAGCATGGCCTCGCCGCCTGGGTGGTTGGCGCGGCATTGCCGGCGGCACTCGTCCTGATCGTCTACGTGTTTGCCTATTGGTACAACTGGCTGCTGCTCTTCTTCCTGGGCGTCGGCATCCTTTACCTGACCACCGGCTTTCGCCAGTTCAGCCACTACTTCACCGACATCCATGTCGCCCTGCGCGCTGGCGAACTGGACCGCGCGCGACGGCAACTGTCGGTGTGGCGGGGCAGGAGCGCCGATCGACTCAGTTCCAGCGAAGTGGCGCGACTGGCGATCGAGGAGGCGCTGCTGGCGGCGCATCGCGACGTCTTCGCGCCCCTGTTCTGGTTTGCCGTCCTTGGGCCGGCGGGCGCCTTGCTCTACCGGCTGGCCCGCCACTTCAGCTACGCCTGGAGTGTCGAACGCAATCAGGGCGAAACGAAGGAGTTCGGTGAATTTTCGCGCCGCGCTTTCGCCGCGCTCGACTGGCTGCCGGTTCGGCTGACGGCTGTGTCGTTCGCCGTGGTAGGCAACTTCGAGGATGCGGTCTTTTGCTGGCGCAGCCAGGCGGGCAGTTGGCCGGAAGAGGCCAGCGGTATACTGTTTGCTGCCGGCGCCGGTGCCCTGGGCGTGCGCCTGGGGATGCCGATAGATGCTGGCGGCATTGTGGGCGAGCGACCGGAACTGGGCGTGGGCGACGACGCCGACGCCGACTTCATGCAGAGTACCATCGGCCTGGTCTGGCGATCTTTGGTGATGGCGCTGTTGCTGCTGGCCCTGCTGGGGATTGCCAGTTGGGCAGGTTCATAACACAAACAGGAGTGTAGAAATGGCTGACAAGAGGGAAGTGGTGGTTCTGAGCGCCGTCCGTAGCGCGGTAGGTACATTCAATGGTTCACTGAAGGACATGGAACCGGCCGACCTGGGTGGCCTGGTGGTCAAGGAAGCAATCGCCCGTTCCGGTGTCGATCCCAAGCAGGTGACATTCGCCACGGTCGGCAACTGCATTCCGACCGAGGCGCGCTACGCCTATGTGGCCCGCAACGCCACGATCCAGGGTGGCATGAGCATGGATTCGACGGCCTTCGCCGTGAATCGCCTGTGCGGGTCCTCGCAGCAGGCTATCGTCAGCTCGGCGCAGGCCATTATGCTCGGCGATGCCGATTTTGCCCTCGGCGGCGGCGTCGAGGTCATGTCGCGCGGCGGTTATCTGCTGCCGGCGCTGCGCTCCGGCGCGCGCATGGGCGACACCAAGGCCATCGACATGATGGTCGGCGTGCTGACCGATCCGTTTGGCGTCGGCCACATGGGCATCACCGCCGAAAATCTGGCCGTCAAGCACGGCCTCACGCGTGAGGACCAGGACGCGTTCGCCCTTGAATCGCAGAAGCGTGCCGCCGCGGCGATTACCGCCGGCCACTTCAAGTCGCAGATCGTGCCGATCACGCTGAAGACCCGCAAGGGCGACGTGATCTTCGATACCGACGAACATCCGAAGGCCACGACCATGGAACTGCTGGCGAAAATGAAGCCGGCGTTCAAGAAGGACGGTACCGTCACCGCCGGCAACGCCTCCGGCATCAACGATGCTGCCGCCTTCCTGGTGCTGGCCGATGCCGCCAAGGCCGCCGCCGGCGGCCACAAGCCGATCGCGCGCCTGGTCGCCTACGCCATTGCGGGCGTGCCGAACGACGTCATGGGCGAAGGCCCGATTCCGTCGTCGAAGTTCGCCTTGCAGCGGGCCGGACTCAAGCTCGACCAGATGGACGTCATCGAGTCGAACGAAGCTTTCGCTGCCCAGTCGCTCACGGTCGCCAAGGGCCTTGGCCTCGATTCGGCCAAGACCAACCCGAACGGCGGTGCCATTGCGCTCGGCCATCCGGTCGGCGCCAGCGGTGCCTTCATCGTCACCAAGCTCTTGCATGAAATGATCCGCGTCAATGGCCGCTACGGTCTCGCCACGATGTGTATCGGTGGCGGTCAGGGCATCACCACGATTTGGGAACGCGTCTAAAGTCAGTCGTCGTGGTACGCCAATAGGCGCAACAAAACGGGCCGGCCAGGCAATCTGGCCGGCCCGTTTTCTTTGGTGACTTGTGTTTGTCCGGTCCAACGGTGTTGTCGATGAGCGAACGACTGAACGGTGCCCTTAGCTGACGCTCGCTAACGCCGAAGGCCGACGTTCAGCGGATATACGCGCGACGCGTACTACCTTTAGATGTATGTCATTCGGTTTAGCCAGAATGGACTATTGCATCGACAAGTCCAAACAAATACCCTGAATGCTTGAGTGCCATGAGTGTCTGGGTGCTTCCGTTCAAAACTGATGGGGAGGGAACGTCGTGCAAAAACTTACCCTAAGATTCGCGTTTCTGACATTGCTTGGCTTCAGCATGCCCACGTTCGCGGGAATCAGTGACGTTTCGTTTATTGAAGTGTTTTCGGCGGTTCCGACTTGGTTGCAAGTGTCGGAAGTGGTCGCGACACAATCGGGCACAGGAACTGATGTCGCTCTCGCTACTAATGGCGCAACGGCCACGAATTTTGGTGGTATGTGGAATGGCGGCGATAGCCCCGCTTTTGCCATCGACGGAATATATCCGGCTTCCTTCCCGCAGATCTACCACTCTTCGGGAAACCCGGCGGATTTCCTGAAGATTACCTTGGCGTCCCCCGCAACGCTAAGCAGTGTTTCGATTTACGGTCGCACGGACTGCTGTTCTGAGCGGGATATATATAACGTGATGCTTTTTAATCAACAAGGCGAACTTCTGTATCAAGTCGCCAACCTTGATGCTACCAATGCTAGTCACTTTGCCACCATTAACTTGCCCGTTCCCGAACCCGAGACCTACGCCATGATGATGGTCGGGCTGGGCATCATGGGTGCTGTGGTCCGTCGCAAGAAGCAGCAGGCCTAGTTCTCTCCTACGGCAGTAACAACGCAGACCCCGCTTCGGCGGGGTTTGCCGCTTCTAGGCTATGGTTGTTACCGAAAACTGAAATGTAAGTGCGACCGACAGCTCCTGGCCGACTTGAGTCCCTCGGAAAGTCGATTCAATCTCAGCTTTCCGGAGATGCCGATTGGCCCAAATGATCGATCAACTTCTTTATCTCAGCCATCTCGGCTTCCAGCCGTGCGACGCGCTGCTCAAGCTGCATAGTGGTATCGGATTCGTCGGCAGCAACGTTCCGGTTTTCGCTTTCATCTGCACCGATGATCTCGCCACCGAACAGATGGGCGAAACGCGATTCGCGTTTACCGGGTTCCCTCGGTAGGCGCACGACGAAAGGACCGTCTTCGCGCCGCGATAGTTGGTCCAGGGCGGCTTCGACTTCGGAGGCGTCTTTGATCGGACACAGGCGGCTGGCGCGGCTGCGCAGTTCGCCGGGCGTTTGCGGGCCGCGCAGCAGAAGTTCGCAAATGATGCCGAGTTCCTGTGGCGTGAATTTCAGGGTGCCGTATTCCGTGTTGCAAAAGCGGTGCTGATATTTCGCGACGCGGCTACCGAACCCCGCGTGTTCGCTGGCCAGGTAGCGCTTGATGAGTTGGTCCATCGTCTGCTGGACGGTCGCCTCATCCAGTTCCAGCACCGGGTCACGGTTGCTCTTCTGGTTGCAGGCGTTGGTGAGCGCATTGAGGGAAAGCGGATATTGCTCGGGCGTCGTGATTTCCTTTTCGATCAGGCAGCCGACAACGCGGGCTTCATGGGGGGAAAGTTCGATGGTCATGAAGCCTCCGGGGTTCGCTTGACGATACCGGTGATCGCCTGGAAGTGGTCGAAACGCCGGCGGTTCACCGCGCCTGACTCTACCAATGCCTTGACCGCGCAGCCGGGTTCCGCGTCATGGTGGCAATCGTGGAAGCGGCACTGGCCGAGCGTCGGGCGGAATTCCGGGAAGCCGTGTTCGATCTCGCCGAAGCTCAGGTGCGCGAGGCCGAATTCCTGTAGCCCAGGGCTGTCGATGATCGTGGTTTGGAGGTCGGGCCGGTAAAGCGTTGCGTGGGTGGTGGTGTGCTTGCCGGAATCGAGCGCGGTCGAGATTTCGCGCGTGGCGGCCAGAGCGCCGGGTATGAGCGCGTTGATGAGCGTGGACTTGCCCATGCCCGATTGACCGACCAGGATCGTCGCCTGGCCTGCCAGCCAGGGTTTCAGGGGCGCGGCGTCTTGCTTCGCCGAGAGTTCGATCACCGGATAGCCGAGGGCGGCGAAAGGCAGCAGTTGTTCCCGTGCGCCTGGCAAGGCGGCTGTCAGATCGCATTTGTTGAGCACGATGACGGCGCGGATGCCTTCGTGTTCGGCGGCGACGAGCGCGCGGGAAAGCAGTTCCGTGCTGAACGCCGGCTCGGTGGCAGTCACCAGGACAATCTGGGTGGCATTGGCGGCGATCAGCTTTTGCTTCCACTGGTCGCTGCGATAGAGCAGGCTGCGGCGCGGCAGGTGGTCGAGGATGCGCGCCTGATCGACGCCGGCCGGTTCGATATGGACGCGGTCGCCGCAGGCGCAGACGCTTTTCTTGGCGCGCGGCACGGCCTGCCACCTGTGCCCGTCTGCCGTTTCCACTTCGTAGTGCCGCCCGTGGGCGGCGATGATGGTGCCTTCGATACTCAAAGCGCGAGCAGCGCGTCAACCCTTGCCGCGCAGGCGAAGTCCTTGCGGCTCAGGCCGCCGGCGGAATGCGTCGTGTAGGCGACGGTGCATTGGTTGTAACCCACGGTCAGATCGGGGTGGTGGTCGGTTCGATGCGAAATCCAGGCGGTGGCGTTCACGAAGGCCATGGTCTCATGATAGTTGGCAAAGTGGTAGGTCTTGACGATGGTATTCCCGTCTCGCGACCATCCGTCCAGATTCTGCATTGACGCGGCAATTTCGGTATCCAGCATGTTGGTCTCCTTGATTCAAAATTCCCGCAGGCGGGCGATGCGCAGGCTTGCGGGCGGGTGCGAATCGTAGAACAGGGAATGCATGGGGTCGGGCGTCAGCGTTGCTGCGTTGTCGCGGTAGAGCGCGACCAGGGCGGTGATCAGATCGCCGGCGTTGGCGTGCGCGGTGGCGTAGGCGTCGGCTTCGTACTCGTGGCGGCGCGACAACTGCGATGCCAGGGAGGTCAGCGGGAACAGGAAGACGGGCAGGACTTGCGCGAACAGGATCAGGGCCATTGCCGTACTCGGCGTGGCCACGCCCAGTCCCTGGAAGAACCAGGGCTCGCCGATGACGCGCCCGAGCAGCCAGAGCATTGCGAGGCTGATGGCGGCCATGACGGCGATGCGTTTCCAGATGTGTCGACGCTTGAAATGTCCGAGTTCGTGCGCCAACACGCCTTCGACCTCGGCTGGACTCAGCTTGGCGATCAGCGTGTCGAAAAAGACGATGCGCTTGGCGCGGCCGAGGCCGGTGAAATAGGCATTGCCGTGGGCCGAACGCTTCGACCCATCCATGACGAACAGCCCCGAGGCGGTAAAGCCGCAGCGTGCCAGCAGCGCTTCGATGCGACTCTTCAAGGCTCCGTCCGGCAGGGGCGAGAACTTGTTGAAGAGTGGCGCGATCAGGGTTGGAAAAATGAGCATGACCAGGAGGTTGAAGGCAAGCCAGAACAGCCAGACATACCACCACCAGCGTTCGCCCATGGCCGACATCAGCCACAGAACGGCCAGCAGCAGCGGTGCGCCGACGATGACGGCGAGCGCCGCCTGCTTGGCAAAGTCAGCCATGACGGTACGCCACGTCATCTTGTTGAAGCCGAAACGCGCTTCGACGACAAAGGTCCGATAGAGCGCGAAGGGCAGGTCGACGAGGAACGACACGACGCCAACGCTGGCGAACAGGGCCAAGCCATAGGCATAACCACGTCCGCCGAGAAGGGCGGCCCAGAATTCGTCGAACCACTGTAGCAGACCGCCGAGTGTCAGCGCGAGCAACAGCAATGTTTCGGCCACCAGTGCAATCATGGACAGCCGGACCTTGGCCAGAGTGTAATCCGCAGCCTTGCGATGGTCAGCGAGCGGAATGCTGGCGGCAAAATCGAACGGAACCACCTCGCGGTGGACGCGGACATGACGGTACTGTCTGCCGGCCAGCCAGAAGCGGAGGCTGGTGCTGAGCACCAGCGCCAGAAGAAAGACCATGCCAAACAATGTGTCAGGGTTCATGAAGCAAGGGAAATTATGAGAAGATTAACCAATTTGCTGGTGGGGAAAATTATGGCACAAGACGCAAGCGCCCTCGTCTGGCTCGACATGGAGATGACCGGGCTGAATCCGGATGGTGATCGCATTATCGAGATGGCGGTGGTCATTACCAACAGCCAGCTGGAAACCATTGCCGAAAGCGCCGTCTGGGTGGTGCATCAGGAAGACGCCGCGCTGGACGCGATGGACGATTGGAACAAGAAGACCCACGGCAAGTCGGGGCTGATCGACAAGGTGAAATCGTCGGTGCTGACCGAGGCGGAAGTGGAGGTTCAATGCCTCGAATTTCTCAAGCGCCACGTGCCGGCCGGGAAATCGCCCATGTGCGGCAACTCGATCTGCCAGGACCGTCGGTTCATGGCGCGCTGGATGCCGAAGCTGGAAGCTTACTTTCATTATCGCAATCTCGACGTTTCCACGCTCAAAGAGTTGTGCAAGCGCTGGAAGCCGGCCGTCGCCAAAGGCTTTGACAAGAAGTCGCGTCATCAGGCGCTGGCCGACATCTACGAGTCGATCGACGAACTGAAGTACTACCGGGAACATTTCCTGGCCTTGTAACCAGGCGGGTCGATGACCATGAATAGAGCTGGTCTCCAGCGATTCGCGACTGCGGCGGCCGTATTCGGTGTTGCGGTGGCGGGCTTCTGGTTGTGGTGGCTGCCACGGCCGGATGAGCGGCTGCCATCGCGTGAGCCGGCAGCCGCCATCGAGCGCTCGACAGCGGCGCTGGTGCCGCTGCCCCTGGTCCCCGATCTGCCGCCCGACCGCGTTGCGCTGGGGCGGGCATTGTTCGAGGATGTTCGGCTTTCGCACGACAATTCGCTGTCCTGTAGCAGCTGCCACGACCTGACGACAGCGGGACATGATCGGCGCCGCTTTTCCGTCGGGGTCGATGGGGCATTGGGCAGCGTGAACGCGCCATCGGTGTTCAATGCCAGCCTGAACTTTGCCCAGTTCTGGGATGGCCGCGCACGCAGTCTGGAAGAGCAGGCGGCAGGGCCGGTGCACAATCCGCTCGAGATGGCATCGAATTGGGATGAGGTCATCGGCAAGTTGCAAGCCGACGGACATTTCTGGCGAGAATTCCGCAAGGTTTACCCCGAAGGTCTTACCGCAGCCAATATCGTCGATGCCATCGCGACCTTCGAACGCACGCTTCTGACGGCCAATGCGCCGTTCGACCGCTTTCTGCGCGGCGACCTACAGGCGCTCGACGCCAAGGCACTAGGCGGCTATCGGCGCTTCAAGGAACTCGGCTGCGTGAGTTGCCATCAGGGCGTCAATATTGGCGGCAACATGTTTCAACGCTTCGGCGTCATGGCCGAGTATTTCGGTGATCGCGGCCATCTGCAGATCGCTGCCGCCGATCTTGGCCGCTTCAACGTGACGGGCCGTGAGGAGGATCGCTATGTGTTCAAGGTGCCCAGCCTGCGCAATGTGGCGCTGACGGCGCCCTATTTCCATGATGGTTCGGTGGCCGCGCTGGAAGATGCGGTGGCGATCATGGGCCGCTATCAATTGGGGCGACAGTTGTCGAAGGAGGAAATTTCTTCGCTGGTGGCCTTTCTCAATTCATTGACCGGCAAGCTTCCGGTGAGCCTCCAGAAGTGAACGACGACGTCGGTACCACCTCGACCGCGCTTCCCGCCACGCGGAAATTTCCCGCCTTTGCGCTGATACTGCTGCTGTCGGCGATTGTTTTGACGGGGCTCTTCCTGCGCGCTGGCGCGGTGACGCACGAGGTGCATTATCGCTACGCGCTGGAAATGCGTAATCTGCGCGAGGCAGATGCGGAAATCGATGCCGAAATACTGGCCAGTCGTCTCGACCTGAGCCGAAATTACGATGCCCTGACGGCGCATTTGCAACAGGCAATGCTGGCGAGCGAACGCGCCACCGTGGTGCCGAGCTTTCTGGCTGAATCCGATCGGCAGGCGGTGCTTGCCGCAGTGACGGATTTGCGCGCCACGCTGGACAAGAAGGACAATCTCGCCGACCTGTTCAAACGCGACAGTGCAGTGCTGCGCAATTCTCTGGCATATTTCCCGGGGGCGGTCGATGCTTATTTCCGTACGCCGCACAACCCGGTCGTCGGCCAGGCGGTCGGGCGGTATGCGCGCCACCTGCTGGCTTTTGCGCGCAGTGCCGACGCCGACTACCGGACGGCTGTCAGCGAATCGGAACGCGAACTTTCCGGCGTCGTGATGCGAGGGGCGGAACAGCGTGTTGTTGAGAATCTGTTGCTCCATGGCCGCATCATCGCCTCCAAGCTGACCACGGTCGACGACCTCACGAAGCAGATGTTTACCCTTGAGAGCGCACGCCAGCTCGAGTATCTCAGCGGACTGTATGCACAAGGCTACGCGAAGGCCGAGCAGGAAGCCGAAAACTATCGTACGGTGTTGTATGCGCTGGCCTTGTTATTGACGGCCTATCTGGCACTGACATTCTTTCGGTTGCGTCGAGCCCAGCGTTTCCTTTCGTTATCCAATCAGGAATTGAACGCACGCTACGCCGCGCAACTGCTGGCCGAGGACCGCCTGCGACTGCATGCCACCGCCTTCCAGAATGCCCATGAGGGCATCACACTGACCAACGCGCAAGGGGAGATTCTCGATGTCAATCCGGCCTTCACCCGCATTACGGGCTATGAGCGCAGCGAGGTGATCGGCCACAACCCGCGCGTGTTGAAGTCAGGGCGTCACGACCCCGACTTTTATGCGGGCATGTGGAAAAGCATTCTCGAAACCGGAACCTGGCGCGGAGAAATCTGGAATCGCAGCAAGTTCGGCGATGTCTATCCCGAATTGCTTTCAATCTCGGCAGTGCACGACGACGATGGGCAGCTGACCAACTTCGTGGCGGTATTCGCCGACATTAGCCGCCTCAAGGAACAGGAAAAGCAGCTGGTCCAGATGGCCTATTTCGATGCGTTGACCGGCTTGCCCAATCGTGTGCTGCTGGCCGACCGAATTGTCCAAGCGTCCGCGCAAACGCGGCGTAACGAGACTCTGATGGCCGTCTGTTATCTGGATCTCGACGGGTTCAAGCCCATCAACGACACATGGGGCCACGATGTCGGCGATCAACTACTGATTGAAATTGCCAACCGCTTCAAGGCTGGCTTGCGTGCCGGCGATACGGTGGCGCGCCTGGGTGGCGATGAATTCGTGCTGTTGATGCTGGGCCTGACCGACGTCGAGGAATGTGAAAAGGCCGTGCAGCGAATGTTGCATTCGGTGAGTCATCCGCTGCTGGTCGCACCGAAGCCGGTGATGCTGTCGGCCAGCATTGGCGTCGCCATATTTCCGCTGGACGAGGGCGATGCCGACACTCTGTTGCGCCATGCCGACCAGGCCATGTATCGCGCCAAACAGTTGGGCAAGAATTGCTTTCACGTATTCGATCCGGATCAGGATCGCTACACCCGCAGCCGATACGACCGGGTCGCGCGCATCCAGGACGCCTTGGACTATCAGGAGATCGTCCTGCACTACCAGCCCAAGGTCGACATGCGTGCCGGACGCGTCTCGGGAGCCGAAGCGCTGGTTCGTTGGCAGCATCCGGAGCGAGGGCTATTACCGCCAGGCGAGTTCCTGCCCCTGATCGAGGATCACGACCTGATCGTTCGTCTCGGCGAATGGGTGATCGAGACGGCGCTGGAGCAGATGGAGACGTGGCAAGGCCAGGGGCTGACCGTTCCGGTCAGCGTCAACGTGGCGGGTCGGCAATTGCAGAGTCCTGGCTTCGTCCAGCGTCTGAGCGAGGCGCTGGGCCGACATCCGAGCGTTGCGCATCTGCTGGAAATGGAGGTACTGGAGACGACCGCGTTGGAGGACATGGTCAAGGTTTCCCGAGTCATTGAGGAGTGCAACCAGCTTGGGGTTTCGTTCGCGCTGGACGATTTTGGCACGGGGTATTCTTCGCTGACTTACTTGAAGCGGCTACCGGTGGCGACGATCAAGATCGACCAGAGTTTCGTCAGCGAGATTCTCAGCGATCCCAACAATCTGGTCATTGTCCAGGGCGTGATCGGACTGACAAGCGCGTTTCAGCGCAAGGCGATTGCGGAAGGGGTTGAAACCACCGAGCACGGGCGGATGTTGCTGCAACTGGATTGTGACCACGCCCAGGGCTTTGGCATCGCCCGGCCGATGCCCGCCGATGCCATCGTTCCCTGGATCCATTCCTGGCGTGCCGATCCGGCATGGCTGGCGATTGCCGGTTTGCGTTGGGACAGTGCCGACTACCCCATCATGATCGCCGAAGTCGAGCACCGCAATTGGGTCGCGCAGATCGCCTACGCGGTCAAAGAGGCACAGCCGATTCCCCATCGCCAGATCGCCGATTCTCGTTGTTGTCGCTTCGGGCAGTGGCATGGCGGACCGGACGCCCAGCGTTACCAATCGATTCCCGCGCATGGGCAGATCGGGATCGAACACCGGAAGCTGCACGAGATTGCCGGAATGATCGACAGCGACATGCGCGATGGCCGACATGAGCACGCGCGCGGATTGCTTGGGCAATTGATCGACCAGCAGGCGAAGGTCCTCTCGCTCGTGCGCGATCTCCAGCATCAGGTCGCGAAATACCGCTGAGCGTCGGCGAACCGAGGGTCGTCAGGGAGCAGATCGGCGGTACAGGCGCAGCCATTCGCTGCGGTCGCCAGGCCGGTGGCCTTCCCAGGTTGTCGTCCATCCTTCGGGAATGGGTTCCTGCGGGCCACCCTGAACGATCAGCCAGTGGCATTCCTTGCTGCCCCAGCGGGTGCGGATGCCGGCAAAGTAATCGAGTGCGGCGCGTTGGGGCGCTCCCAGCCAGAGCCGGCCGATGCAGCCGGGCTCGGCCGGCAGCGCCTGGCGCAGGCTGACTACGACGGGGCGGTAGGTTTTGCCATAGTCGATCCATGGCATCCAGAGCGCGGCGAGCAGAACCCACACCACGGTGACGCCCGCGGCCCAGCGACTGACCACGCGCCAGGGCGAGCGGGGCAGGCGCATCAGCGCCATGATCCAGGCCGCCGTAGCCAGTAGTGCCACCAACATCGCGGGTAGAGAGAAATGGGCGACGAAGCCCGGCTCCAGTTTGATGGCGTCAGCGGCGATCTTTGTCGGCCAACCGGTCAGCATGGCAATCGAGCCAAGCCAGACGAGCGCCGCAGCGATAGTGAACGTCATCATGCCGAACCAGTCCCAGGCGTTGGCGGCGCCGCGACGCAGACGGGCGCTACCGGTGGCGGCGAGCAGGACCAGCGGCGGGATCAGGGGCAGGATGGCGGGAGTTCTTGCCTCATGCGCGAGGAACCAGAGCAGCGCTACAGCGGCACCCAGCAGCGGCAGCATGAGCTCCGGCGCCGAAAGGTTCTTCCTGCTGCGCCAGAGAGCCCAGGGCGCGACGAACAAGACGGGCCAGGCAAACCAGCCGAGAAACTTGGCATGACCGACGCTGAATCCGCCATGCGGGTCGATGGCTGCCAACTCTGCGGACCACCAGGCATCGAGGAAAACGGGATCGTTCTGCGCCAGGAGCAGGAGCCAGGTGGCGGCGATCACCGTGCCGACACCGGCGGCAACAGCGAAGGCAGTCCAGCGCTTTTGCAGCAGGGGAATGGCCAGCAAAGTCAGTGGTGGCAGCACGCCGCCCAGTCCGCCGGCAAGGAAATTCAAACCCAGGGTGGTGCCCATGACCAGCGCACCGGCAAGCGGGCGTTTGCTGAGCAGTGCCGCGCCCCAGTAGGTTCCCGCCGTGGCAGCGAGAATCGCCGACGTCGGATAGGCTTCGTGCATCGGAATCAGGAGGCCAAGGGTTCCGATCGCCAGCAGAGGAGCGCCCCAGCCGGCTTCGCTGCCGTACAGCCGACGTGCGGCGCCGGCAAGGAATGCGAGAAAGATGCCGCCGAACAGCGCCGAGGCGAGGCGGGCGCCTTCGTGGAAGGGCAATAGCAGGCGCATCAGGCTCGCGGTGGCTGCCGCAACCCAGTAATAGAGCGGCTCGGCCTCCGGCCAGGCTTCGCCGGCCAAGGTCGGCTTGAGCCAGTCACCGCCATTGTAGAAGCCGTGCGCGATGGCGAGCCCGATGGCATCTTCGGTCTTCCAAGGGTCGTGGCCAATCAGCCCGGCCATGACGAAGGCAGCGCACAGGGCCACTACCAGCCAGGGCAGCGGACCAGGTGGTCGCGATTCGGGCAGGAAGTTGCTCATTGGCGGTCAGAAACAAAAAAGGCAGCCGAGGCTGCCTTTTTGCGATCTACCGTGCAACTCAGGCCGCCGCGTGCTTGCTGCCGTACTTCTGGCGGAAGCGCTCGACGCGACCGGCAGTATCGACGATCTTCTGTTTGCCGGTGTAGAACGGATGGCACGACGAGCAGACTTCGATATGCAGCGGTTTGCTGTTGGTCGATGCCGTCTTGAACGTATTGCCACAGCTACAAGTGACATCGATCTCGTTGTACTTCGGGTGGATGCCTTCTTTCATTGCCTGATCCTCTGTGTACTGTACTGGAGCCCGTGAATGTGGCGGGCTTGGAAAGGGGCGCATTATCCCCAAAAAGCGGTTTCAAATCAACCGCTATTTTTTGTCATCCGCGGCGCATGGCGTCAAAGAATTCGTTGTTGTTCTTGGTCGCCTTGACCTTGTCGAGCAGGAATTCCGTTGCTTCCAGGTCGTCTAGTCCGTAGAGCAGCTTGCGCAGGATCCAGACCTTCTGCAACACATCGGGCTTGAGCAGCAACTCTTCGCGGCGTGTGCCGGAACGGTTGACGTTGATCGACGGGTAGACGCGCTTCTCGGCCATGCGGCGATCCAAGTGGATTTCCATGTTGCCGGTGCCCTTGAANNGCCCTTGAATTCTTCGTAGATCACATCGTCCATGCGGCTACCGGTGTCGATGAGCGCCGTCGCGATGATGGTCAGCGAACCGCCTTCTTCGACATTGCGCGCGGCACCGAAGAAACGTTTTGGCTTCTGTAGGGCATTGGCATCGACGCCGCCGGTGAGCACCTTGCCGGATGCCGGCTGCACGGTGTTGTAGGCGCGGGCAAGTCGGGTGATCGAGTCGAGCAGGATGACGACATCCTTCTTGTGCTCGACCAGACGCTTGGCTTTTTCGATGACCATCTCGGCGACCTGCACGTGGCGGGTTGCCGGTTCGTCGAATGTGGAGGCAACGACTTCGCCCTTGACCGAGCGCGTCATTTCCGTGACTTCTTCAGGCCGCTCGTCGATCAGCAGGACGATCAGCACGACGTCCGGATGATTGGCGGTGATGGCATGCGCGATGTGCTGCATCATCACCGTCTTGCCGGATTTCGGGCTGGAAACCAGCAGGCCGCGCTGGCCCTTGCCAATAGGGGCGATGATGTCGATGATGCGGCTGGTCGTGTTTTCCTCTCCGCGCATTTCACGCTCGAGCTTCATGTGCTCGGTCGGGTGCAGCGGCGTGAGATTCTCGAACAGTATCTTGTGCTTGCTGGCTTCCGGCGGTTCGCCGTTGACCTTGTCCAACTTGACCAGCGCAAAGTAGCGCTCACCTTCCTTCGGCGTGCGGATTTCACCCTCGATGGTGTCGCCGGTGCGCAGGTTGAAGCGGCGGATCTGCGATGGCGACACGTAGATGTCGTCGGTGCCGGCCAGATAGGAAATGTCCGGCGAACGCAGGAAGCCGAAGCCGTCCGGCAGTACTTCCATGGCGCCGTCGCCGTAAATCGATTCGCCTTTCTTGGCCTGATCCTTCAGTAGGGCGAAGATCAGTTCCTGCTTGCGCAGGCGGTTGGCGCCTTCAATGCCGTCGGCGTTGGCCATGTCCAGCAGGGTGCTGACATGATGGGCTTTGAGCTCCGAGAGATGCATGAGAAGACCTGTGCGTTGACGCGGACAAGTGTGTCCGAAATGGGTCTGTGGGATGGCTCCGGAAAGGGTCCGGAAGAATAGCTCTTATGGGAAATTCAGGATGTGGCCAGCTGTGCCGGCGCCGGCCCGAATCCGCGTTACTTGTTTTGCGAATGCGCGGATTCAGGCGCGGACTGTAGCGAGATCAAAGGTTGCTGTCAATGAAGGCGGTAAGTTGAGACTTGGACAGTGCACCAATCTTGGTTGCCTCCACGTTGCCGCCCTTGAACAGGATCAGGGTCGGAATGCCGCGGATACCGTATTCGCCAGGGGTCTTGGGATTCTCGTCGATGTTCAGTTTGGCCACTCTCAGTTTGTCGCCATATTCCTTGGCCACTTCTTCCAGGATCGGGGCGATCATCTTGCAGGGTCCGCACCATTCGGCCCAGTAATCGACCAGAACAGGCGTGCCCGAGTCCAGCACCTCCGTCTTGAAATTGGCGTCGTTGACATGAAGGATGTGTTCGCTCATGGATTCCTCTGGATGTTTGTCGCGGCGGGCAGGCGGCGCGCCGCGCCCGGCGCGCTCCCGACATGGGGCAGGGCGCCCGGTGCAACTGCATCCTAACAAATTATTGGCCAAACTTAAAACTTGAGTACTATACTCAAGAATAAGCAAGCGGAGGATCTTGTGGCATACGTCGTGACGGAAGCGTGCATCAAGTGCAAATACACGGACTGTGTCGATATCTGCCCGGTGGATTGCTTCCGGGAGGGGGTCAATTTCTTGGTGATCGACCCCGACGAATGTATCGATTGCACGCTCTGTGTGGCTGAATGCCCGGTCGAGGCGATCTTCGCCGAAGACGATGTACCTGCAAGCCAAAGGGCTTTCATTGCCCTCAATGCCGAGCTGGCCAAGCTGTGGCCGGCCATCATTGAACGCAAGGATCCGCCGTCGGATGCCGACGAGTGGAAGGGCGTCAGCGACAAGCTGCGCCATCTACAACGCTGAACAGGAGGGTGCCATCATGCGGGTAAGGGAAATTCTTTCGGTCAAAGGCAAGGTTCTATACACCATAGCGCCGGAGAAGAAGCTTTCCGCGGCGATTGCGGCGATGAGCGAACGGGATGTCGGCTCGCTTGCCTGTATTCAGGATGGGCGAATGGTCGGTATGCTGACCTTCCGCGAGATCGTCAAGGCGCTCCACGCCAGAGGTGCGTCATGGGGTGCCGTGACGGTTGGCGAGATCATGGTGCCCGATCCGGTAGTGGGTCAGCCGGACATGGAAATGGATGATTTGCGCCGCCTGATGGTGGAAAAGCACATGCGCTACCTGCCGATCATGGAGGGTGACACCCTGCTGGGGGTGATCTCGTTCCACGACGTGGCCAAGGCGATGCTTGAGGATCAGGGGTTCGAAAACCGTATGCTCAAAGCCTACATCAGCGATTGGTCGCCGGAGGAAGTTCGGGTCTGACCAAAGTCAGCCACGGCGGTACGCCGTGGTAAACTCGAAACATGTCTGGCAATACCTTCGGCTCCCTGTTTCGCGTTACTTCTTTCGGTGAATCCCATGGGCCTGCCATCGGCTGCGTGGTCGACGGCTGCCCGCCGGGGTTGGCCTTGTGTGAGGCCGATATCCAGGCCGAACTGGATCGTCGCCGGCCGGGTACTTCCCGCCATGTAACGCAGCGCCAGGAGCCGGATACGGTCGAGATTCTGTCCGGCGTTTTCGAGGGCAGCACCACCGGAACGCCGATTGCGCTCCTGATCCGGAATCAGGATCACCGCAGCAAGGATTACGGCAACATCGCCAGCACCTTTCGGCCCGGCCACGCCGACTACACCTACTGGCAAAAGTATGGCATCCGCGACCACCGCGGCGGCGGCCGTTCCAGTGCCCGGGAAACCGCGGTGCGCGTTGCCGCCGGTGCCATCGCCAGGAAATGGCTGCGCGAGCGTTTTGGCATCGTCGTGCGCGGCTACTTGAGCCAACTCGGGCCGATCGAAATTCCGCTCGTCGACTGGTCGGCAGTTACCGAAAATCCGTTTTTTGCCCCCGATGCCAGCATCGTGCCGCAACTGGAGTCCTACATGGACCAGCTGCGCAAGGACGGCGACTCGATCGGCGCCCGCATTACCGTCCTGGCGGAAAATGTCCCGGTCGGTTGGGGCGATCCGGTCTATGACCGCCTCGATGCCGACATCGCTTACGCCATGATGGGCATCAATGCCGTCAAGGGCGTCGAAGTGGGTGCCGGTTTCGCCGCGATCGCCCAGCGGGGCAGCGAGCATGGCGACGAACTGACGCCGCAGGGTTTTCTCAGCAACCATGCCGGCGGCATCCTCGGCGGTATTTCCACCGGCCANNCCACGATCCCTGCGTCGGCATTCGTGCCACACCCATTGCGGAAGCCATGCTGGCGCTGGTGCTGATCGACGCGGCGATGCACCACCGCGCCCAGTGCGCCGATGTCCATTGCCCGACCCCGAAGGTGCCGGGCAGGCTGGTAAAATGAACCAACAATTGAAACGCGGGAGAACCTACCGATGCAAGTGGATCATCACGACCTG
>PMIH01000296.1 GCA_003158255.1 Rhodocyclaceae bacterium | reverse complement strand
ATGACCGATGGCTCGGCCGGTTCGACGTAGTAACTGTGCACGAAATAGAAGCGGGCGCCGTCGCCAATACCTGCCCACAGGGGATGGGCCTCGGCCTGGACAACTTCGTTCCAGCCCATGTGCGGCACCTTCAGGCCCTTGGCCACGGTTTCCTCGGCGGGGAAGCGACGAACCTGACCGCCCAGGATGCCGAGGCCGGCGACACCGCCTTCCTCGCTGTGCTCGAACAGCATTTGCAGGCCGATGCAGATGCCCAGGAACGGCTTGGCCGCCGCGGCGGCGATCACCGCCTCACGCAGTCCGCACGCCGCCAATTGCGCCATGCAGTCCGGCATGGCCCCCTGACCGGGCACGACGACGCGATCGGCCTTCGCCACTTCCGCGGGATCCGAGGTGACGACGACGCGGTCACCCGTGGCGACATGCTCGATGGCCTTGGACACCGAGCGCAAATTTCCCATGCCGTAGTCGACGACAGCGACGATACTCATGATCGGATCAGAGGCTGCCCTTGGTCGACGGAATGCCGCTGGCGCGCGGGTCGGCTTCGACGGCCATGCGCAAGGCACGACCGAACGCCTTGAAGACGGTTTCGGCCTGATGGTGGGCGTTGTCGCCACGCAGGGCATCGATATGCACCGTCATGGCCGCGTGATTGACCAGGCCCTGGAAGAACTCGCGCACCAGATCGACATCGAACTCGCCGACGGTACCGCGCACGAACGGCACTTCGAACACGAGTCCCGGCCGGCCGGAAAGATCGACCACGACGCGCGACAGTGCCTCGTCGAGCGGTACGTAGGCATGGCCATAGCGGCGTACGCCCTTCTTGTCGCCGATCGCCTGCACCAGCGCCTGACCGAGCGTGATGCCGACATCCTCGACCGTGTGGTGGGCGTCGATATGCAGATCGCCTGCTGCCGTGACTTCGAGATCGATCATGCCGTGACGGGCAATCTGGTCGAGCATGTGATCGAAGAAACCGACGCCGGTGGCCAGCTTCGAAATGCCGCTGCCATCCAGGTCGACCTTCACCCGGATCTGCGTTTCAAGCGTGTTGCGTTGGACTTCAGCGCTGCGCATGTGATGACGTGTTTCGACGGACGGGAAGAGCGGTCATGATACCATCTCGTACCGCGTCAACACTCTCTCCGTGATCCCGATGAGCCCCTACTGGAGCGAAGTCGCCAAGTCCCTGACACCCTACGTGCCGGGTGAGCAGCCGAAACTGGCCAACCTCGTAAAACTCAACACCAACGAAAACCCCTACGGCCCTTCGCCCAAGGTGCTGGCGGCTATTCGCCGCGAGACCAGCGACGCCCTCCGGCTCTATCCGGACCCGGAAGGCACGCGCCTGAAGGCTGCCGTTGCCGGCTACTACGGCGACATCGAGCCGCAGCAGGTGTTCGTCGGCAATGGCTCCGACGAAGTGCTGGCCCATGTGTTCCTCGCGCTGCTCAAGCACGACCAGCCGATCCTGTTTCCGGACATCAGCTACAGCTTCTACCCGGTGTATTGCGGCCTTTACGGCGTCGCTTTCGACAAGGTGCCGCTGACCGATACCTTCGAAATTCGCCCCGACGATTACCTCCGGCCCAACGGCGGCATCATCTTCCCGAATCCGAACGCGCCGACCGGACGCGCTTTGCCGCTGGCCGGCATCCAGCGCATCGTGGCCGGCAACCCGAACTCCGTGGTGGTGGTCGATGAAGCCTACGTCGACTTCGGTGCCGAATCGGCGGTGGCGCTTATCAAGGACCACCCCAACCTGCTGATCGTGCAAACCCTTTCCAAGGCGCGCTCTCTGGCGGGTCTGCGGGTCGGCTTCGCCATCGGCGAAGCCAAGTTGATCGAGGCCCTGGAGCGGGTCAAGGACAGCTTCAATTCCTATCCCCTGGATCGGCTGGCGCAGGCCGGCGCCTGCGCTGCCATTGAGGACCACGAGTGGTTCGAGCGTACGCGTCAGGCGGTCATCAGGAGCCGCTCGGCACTGAGCCGGGATCTCGCTGACTTGAAGTTCGAAGTCTTGCCGTCCGCGGCCAACTTCATCTTTGTGCGCCATCCGCAACGCGATGCCAGCGAACTGATGCAGCAACTGCGCGAGCGCGGCATCATCGTCCGGCACTTCCGGCAGCCCCGTATCGATCAGTTTCTGCGCATCTCCATCGGCACCGACGAGGAGTGCGCCGCGCTGGTTGCGGCGCTGCGGGAAATCCTCAGCGCTTGAGGCGAAGCTCCGCCGCGCGCGCGTGGGCCGTCAGCCCTTCGCCGTGCGCCAGCGTCGAAGCAATCGGGCCGAGCGTTTGGGCGCCGGCCGCCGAGACTTCAATCAGGCTGGTGCGCTTCTGGAAATCGTAAACACCCAGCGGGCTTGAGAAGCGGGCGCTGCGCGACGTCGGCAGCACGTGGTTCGGGCCGGCGCAGTAGTCGCCAAGGGACTCCGAACTGTAATGGCCCATGAAGATCGCGCCGGCATGGCGAATCCTGTCCACCAGTGCACGCGGTTCCTTGACCGACAACTCAAGGTGTTCGGGCGCGATGCGGTTGGCGATGACGCAAGCCTCGTCGAGATCGGTTACCTGAATCAGCGCACCGCGACCGTTGAGCGAGGCGGCGATGACGTCCTTGCGCGGCATGGTCGGCAGGAGCCGTTCAATGCTGGCGGCGACGCGATCAAGAAACGCCGCATCGGGACAAAGCAAAATCGACTGCGCCAGCTCGTCGTGTTCGGCCTGGGCGAAGAGGTCGATCGCCGCCCAGTCCGGATCGCCCGAGCCGTCGGAGATGATCAGCACTTCCGACGGGCCGGCGACCATGTCGATGCCGACGGTGCCGAAGACGCGGCGCTTGGCGCTGGCGACGTACGCGTTGCCCGGACCGACGATCTTGTCGACTTGCGGAATTGTTTGCGTGCCATAGGCCAGCGCAGCCACAGCCTGCGCGCCGCCGATCGTGAATACCCGATCGACGCCGGCCAGATGCGCCGCCGCGAGCACCAGCTCATTCCTATGGCCGCCGGGCGTTGGCACAACCATGACGAGTTCTTTCACGCCCGCCACCTTGGCGGGAATGGCGTTCATCAGCACGGAGCTCGGATAGGCCGCCTTGCCGCCGGGGACGTAGAGGCCGACGCGATCCAGCGCCGTGATCTTCTGGCCCAGCCGCGTGCCGTCGGCTTCGGTGTATTCCCAAGACTCGGCGATTTGCCGCTCGTGGTAAATGCGGATTCTCTCGGCGGCGTACCGCAATGACTGACTTTGCACGGCAGGCAGACCGTCGAAGGCCGTCTTGAGCAGGTCCTGAGCGAGTTCGAGGTCAGCCATCTTGCTGGCATCGAGACGGTCGAAGCGACGCGTGTAGTCGAGCACCGCGGCGTCGCCCAGCGTCCGCACATTGGCCAGGACTTCCGCGACGGTGCGCTCGATGGCTTCGTCGGTGCTGTTGTCGAAATGCAGCAGCGCGTCGAGCGTGGCGAGGAACTCGGGCTCGCGGGTGGAAAGGCGACGGATCACGCTATCGCTCCGGCAAAGCTGTCGATCACCGGCTGAAGCAGGTCGCGCTTCATCTTCAGGCTGGCCTGATTGACGACCAGGCGTGACGAGATGGCCATGATTTCCTCGACCTCGACCAGGTTGTTGGCCTTGAGCGTGCCACCGCTGGAAACGAGATCGACAATCGCATCGGCCAGGCCGGCGAGCGGCGCCAGTTCCATCGAACCATAGAGCTTGATCAGGTCGACATGCACGCCCTTGGCGGCAAAGTGTTCGCGCGCCGTCTGGATGTACTTGGTGGCGATGCGCAAGCGCGCGCCGCGCTGCACGGCCGCTGCGTAATCGAAACCGACGGGCGCTGCGACGCATAACCGGCACTTGGCGATCCTGAGGTCGAGCGGCTGATAGAGGCCGGTTCCGCCGTGTTCGAGCAGCACGTCCTTGCCGGCAATGCCGAGGTCGGCAGCGCCGTACTCGACGTAGGTCGGCACGTCGGAGGCACGCACGATCACGACGCGCACGTCGGCGCGGTTGGTACCGATGATCAGCTTGCGCGATTGCTCCGGATTCTCGCTCGGAACAATGCCGGCCGCCGCTAGCAGCGGCAGGGTCTCTTCAAAGATGCGGCCCTTGGAAAGGGCAATGGTTATCACGTTCATGCGGTCATTTTACCCGCTGAACCCGAGCCCCCAGCGCCGTCAGCTTACGATCCAGGCCCTCATAGCCACGATCGAGGTGGTAAATACGGTCAACCAGCGTTTCGCCTTTGGCCGCCAGGCCCGCAACGACAAGACCGGCGGAGGCACGCAGATCGGTCGCCATCACGGTGGCGCCATCGAGCTTTGCGACGCCTTTCACCACGGCGGTGTTGCCGTCGATCCTGATGTCCGCGCCCAAGCGGATCAGTTCGACGGCATGCATGAAGCGGTTTTCGAAAATCGTCTCGCGAATGATGGCCGTGCCGTCGGCGACCGTATTGATGGCCATGAACTGGGCCTGCATGTCGGTCGGAAACGCCGGGTAGGGCGCCGTGCGGATGGAAACCGCGGTCAGGCGGGCCGGCGCCTTGAGGCGAATGGCATCGCGCTCCGTGGTGATCTGGCAACCGGCATCCATCAGCTTGTCGATCACCACATCGAGGTAGGACGCCGACGTGCCGGTCAGGCGAATGTCGCCTCCCGCGGCTGCGGCAGCACAAAGATAGGTGCCGGTTTCGATGCGATCAGGCATGATGCGATGTTGTGCGCCGTGCAGGCGCTCGACGCCGCGGATGCGAATGACGTCGGTACCGGCGCCGGAAATCTGCGCACCCATGGCGACGAGGCAATTGGCAAGATCGACCACTTCCGGCTCGCGAGCGGCATTCTCGATGACGGTGTCGCCCGCCGCGAGGCAGGCCGCCATCATCAGATTCTCGGTTCCCGTCACCGTCACCATGTCGGTGAACAGTCGTGCACCGCTCAAGCGCGAACACTTGGCATGGACATAGCCCTGCTCGACCGATATTTGCGCCCCCATGGCCTGAAGACCGTTGATGTGCTGATCGACCGGCCGCGCACCGATGGCGCAACCGCCCGGCAGCGACACTTTGGCTTCGCCGACGCGTGCCACCAGCGGCCCCAGCACCAGAATCGATGCGCGCATGGTCTTGACC
>PMIH01000099.1 GCA_003158255.1 Rhodocyclaceae bacterium | reverse complement strand
CGTCAGGGCGATGGCGGCGATGCCCGGCAGCGTCAGGGTCGCCTGTAGCAACGACAGCAGCGCGACCAGGAACAGCAGGTTGGCCGACAGTGCCAGCACCGACACGAGGCCGAACAGCAGGTAGTAGAGGCTCATGAAGATGGCGATCGCCACGAAGCCCCAGGTGGTCGAGTGAAAACCCTTGCTGATATTGTCGGCGCCGAGGCTCGGGCCGATGGTGCGTTCCTCGATGATCTCCATCGGCGCCGCCAGCGAACCGGCGCGTAACAGCAGCGCGACGTCGGCAGCTTCGGTGGTGCTCATGCGGCCGGAAATCTGGACGCGACCGCCGCCGATCTCGCTGCGGATGACCGGCGCCGTCACGACCTCGCCCTTGCCCTTCTCGATCAGCAGGATGGCCATGCGTTTGCCGACGTTGTCGCGCGTCACATCCTTGAAGATGCGCGCGCCGGTGGCATCCAGCGTCAGATGCACCGCCGGTTCGTGGGTCTGGTTGTCGAAGCCGGGTTGGGCGTCGGTCAGGCGGTCGCCCGTCAATACCACCTGCTTCTTGACGAGCAGCGGGCGGCCGCCGCGTTCGACGTAGTATTCGGTGCCCATCGGCGGCTGGCCTTTGGCGGCTTGCTCCATGACCGTCGAGTTGCCGGAGTTTTCGTCGTCAACCATGCGTACTTCAAGACTGGCGGTACGGCCGAGGATGTCCTTGGCCTTGGCCGTGTCCTGCACACCCGGCAACTGCACGACGATGCGATCCGCCCCCTGTTGCTGAATCACCGGCTCGGCGACGCCGAGTTCGTTGATACGGTTATGCAGCGTCGTGATGTTCTGCTTGATGGCGAATTCCTGGATGCGTTTTTCGGCGACAGGCTTCAACGTCGCCGTCAGCTTGAAATCGGCGCCGTCCTGGCCTTCGATCACGGCCAGGTCGCTCTGGGCGTTGTCGATGGCGGCCCGGGCAGCGGTACGAGTTTCCGCGTCGTGGAACCTGACCACAATGGTTTCGCGCTCACGGTTGATACCGCTGTGGCGGATGTTCTTGTCGCGCAGCAGGGAACGCAGGTCGGCAGCGGTGGAATCCAGTCGCTTGGTCACGGCGCCCTTCATGTCCACCTGAAGCAGGAAGTGCACGCCGCCGCGCAGGTCCAGGCCCAGATACATGGGCAGGGCGTGCATGCTGGTCAGCCAGTTCGGCGAGGCCGAGAGCAGATTGAGTGCAACGCTGTACGAGGCGTTGGCCGGATCGGGATTGAGCGCCTTCTCGATGGCGTCCTTGGCCTTCAACTGCGTATCAGTGTCGGCCAGGCGGACGCGAATGCTGTTCGGATCGGCGAAAAGGCCGTTGTAGGCGACACCAGCAGTCTTCAGTACATCCTCGACGCGGGACAACAACTGCGTGTCCACCTTGATGGTGGCCTTGACGCTGGAAACCTGAACCGCCGGCACTTCACCAAAGAAGTTGGGCAGTGTGTAAAGGAAGCCAAACACCAACGCCAAGACAATGATGACGTTCTTCCAGAGCGGGAATCGATTCATGACGGAGCACCGGCACCGACGCCCGCGGGCGTCGGCGACATGAGGGAAATCAGAGGGTCTTCAGCGTGCCCTTGGGCAGCATGGCGCCAATGGCCGACTTCTGCACCGTGACTTCGACGGCGCCATTCTTGCCTTCCGCGACTTCGACGGTGATGTAGTTTTCGCCGATCTTGGTGACGCGGCCGACGATGCCGCCCTGGGTGACGACTTCATCGCCCCTTTGCAACTCGCCGACCATCTTCTGGTGTTCCTTCGATTTCTTCATCTGCGGCCGGATCATCAGGAACCAGAGCACGATGAACATCAGGATGATAGGCAGCATGCCCATCAGGCCTCCCATCGGGTCGGAAGCGACAGCGGGCGCGGCTTGGGCGTAGGCGTTTGAAATCAGCATGTTGAGCTCCAGTAGGAGGAAAGCAAGGCGGGCATTATACCGGCCCGCGGGCGCGGTTCCGGTGGAATTCCGAGGTATGGGCGGCCAGGCGTTTTTCAACGATCGCCGCCCGCAATTCCGTCATCAAGGTCTGGTAATAGAACAGGTTGTGAATGGTATTGAGCCGGGCGCCGAGGATTTCGCCGATCCGGTGCAGGTGGTGCAGGTAGGCGCGGCTGAAGTTGCGACAACAGTAGCAGCCGCAGGTTTCGTCGAGCGGCCGGGTGTCGGCCTTGTGAACGGCGTTCTTGATGCGCACGTCGCCGTAGCGGGTGAACAAATGGCCGTTGCGGGCATTGCGCGTCGGCATGACGCAGTCGAACATGTCGATGCCTTGGGTCACCGCGAAAACAATATCCTCGGGCGTGCCGACGCCCATCAGGTAGCGCGGCTTGTCGGCCGGCAGGCGCGGCGCCGTGTGGGCGAGGATGCGCGCGAAGTCCTCCTTCGGTTCGCCGACCGACAGCCCGCCGATGGCGAAGCCGTCGAAGCCGATGCCGGTCAGCGCGGCCAACGACTCGTCGCGCAGCGGTTCGTACATGCCGCCCTGAACGATGCCGAACAAGGCGTTCCGGTTTTCCAGGCGGTCATGTTCGTCGCGCGAGCGCCGCGCCCAGCGCAGGCTGAGACGCATGGAGTCTGCTGCTTCGGCTTCGCTGGCTGGGTAGGGCGTGCATTCGTCGAAGATCATCACGATGTCGGAATTCAGCACATGCTGGATCTGCATCGAATCCTCGGGCCGCATGAACAGGCGGTCACCGTTGATGGGCGACTGGAACTTGACGCCGTCTTCGGTGATCTTGCGCAACTCGCCGAGACTGAATACCTGAAAGCCGCCCGAGTCGGTGAGGATGGGCTTGTCCCAGCCCATGAAGCGGTGCAGGCCGCCATGGGCGCGGACGACTTCCAGCCCCGGCCGCAGCCAGAGGTGGAAAGTGTTGCCGAGCACGATCTGCGCACCGACGTCGACGAGTTCGTTCGGTGCCATCGCCTTCACCGTGCCGTAGGTGCCAACCGGCATGAACACAGGTGTTTCGACGACGCCATGGGCGAGGGTCAGGGTGCCGCGCCGGGCGGCGCCATCGGTGGCGTGGAGTTCGAAGTTCATTGTCTGTGGATTAGCATGGCGTCGCCGTAGCTGAAGAAACGGTAATTGTGTTCGATGGCGTGCCGGTAGGCGGCGCGGATATTGGCCAGGCCGCCGAAAGCCGAGACCAGCATCAGCAGGGTCGACTTCGGCAGGTGGAAGTTGGTCAGCAGCACGTCGACCACATTGAAATTGAAGCCGGGCGTGACGAACAACTCGCTTTCGCCGTCACCTGCTTTCAGCTCGCCGTCCAGCGCGGCGGTTTCCAACGTGCGCAGCGTCGTCGTGCCGACCGCCACCACGCGGCCGCCGCGGGCACGACAGGCGGCGATGGCATCGACGGTGGTCTGCGGTACGAGATAGCGTTCGCGGTGCATGCGGTGTTCGGCAAGGTTGTGCACGCGCACCGGCTGGAAAGTGCCGGCACCGACGTGCAGCGTGACGTGGGCGGTGGCGATGTCGCGCGCGGCCAGCGCCGCGAGCAGATCGGTGTCGAAATGCAGACCGGCGGTCGGCGCTGCGACCGAACCCTTTTCGCGGGCGAAGACGGTCTGGTAGCGTTCCTCGTCGTCGGCGACCGCCGCATGCTCGATGTACGGCGGCAGCGGCAGGCGGCCATGGCGTTCGATCAGGTCGAATGCATCGCCCGCGAACCTCAGCCGCCAGAACTCACCGATGCGACCGAGCACCGCGACGTCGATGACCTCTTCGAGCCGCAAGTGCGAACCCGGCTTGGGCGGCTTGCTGGCGCGTACCTGGGCGATCACCTCGCCGTCGGCGGCGATGCGCTCGACCAGCACTTCGATTTGGCCGCCCGTGTCCTTGCGGCCGAACAGGCGGGCATGGATGACGCGCGTGTCGTTCATCACCAGCAGGTCGCCGGGCGCCAGCAGCGCCGGCAGGTCGCGGATGGTACGGTCTTCCAGCTGCGCCCCGCGCAGGACCAGCAATCGACTGGCGGAGCGCTCCGCAAGCGGCATCTGCGCGATGCGCTCAGGCGGCAGGAAATAGTCGAAATCGTCGAGGGTCAGCACGAGGGTGTAACGTGTGGGTTGATACCGGGGGGCGATTCGCGGATAATGCGCCCCTCCAAACGAGGCGCGCATTCTACGCGCCTCGCCTCCTGGCCGGGATGGCGGAATCGGTAGACGCAGCGGATTCAAAATCCGCCGCCGCAAGGTGTGTGGGTTCGAGTCCCACTCCCGGTACCAAGAA
>PMIH01000066.1 GCA_003158255.1 Rhodocyclaceae bacterium | reverse complement strand
CGTCGTTCGTGCGGCAACTCGCTGCTGGCATCGGCGGCGTTCTTCAGCAGGTTGTGCATCAACTGCTGCACCTGGTGGTGGTCGTCCTCGACGGCGGTCGCCGTCGGCAGCCGGTTATCGACCAGCACGGGCGGCAGGTCGGGCAGCATGGCGGAAAACATGCTTATCGCCTCGCGCACGGTTTCCACCAATGGCCGGACCTCGCGTGCGGCGACCCGCTTTTTCACAAAGCTGCGGATGCGCCGGATGACGCCGCTGGCGCGCTCCGTCTGGGCAAGGATCTCCCGGTTGGCGTTCGCCACCAATTCGCAACTGACTTCGCCGCTGGCGCAATGCCGTTCCAGACCTTGCGCGTAAGTGGCGATGGTGGTCAGCGGTTGGTTGAGTTCGTGCGCCAGCGTGCCCGACATCTCGCCGAGGATGGAGAGTCTTGCCATGTGTTCCGTTTCGCGCTGGAACTCCTGCGCGCGCGCCTGGGCGTCGCGCAGTTCGCTGGTGCGTCGTGTGACCAGGTATTCGACGCGGATGATGTGGACGATAATGCCCGCCAGCAGTGCCAGCACGAGCAGTATGTAAGGGCGATAGCGTTTGATGACCCCTTCGAACGTGGTAGTGCGCAGGTAGGCGTAGGGCCCGGTCATCAGCTCCTGGTAGAGATCATGCACGGCCTGGTAGTCGGCCGGCACGTCCCAGGCGACGCCCGTGTCGGACGGTGGCATGGACAGCAGCGCCACCGTCACCGCCTTGGCCAGGTTGCGGTCTACGGCAGGTGCCACGGCCAGAGGCCAATCGGGGTAGAGCGGCGTCGAGGACAGGCAACCGAAGCCGGGCTGGGATTGCGGCGAAACGACGCGGAAATCCTGGATGCGGATCAGCCCCTTTCGCGCCAGCTGTTCGAGCAGACAGGTGCGGACGATGGCGGCATCGGCGTCGCCGCGCTTCAGGGCATCCAGTGCGCGGCGCATCGGCACGCCCGTGAATACCAGGCGGGCGTCGCCGGCATCGAGGTCGACGCCGGCTTTCTGAAATTCGCGCGCGGCGGCGAGATAGCCGCCGAAGGCATCGTCTGCCGCCGCGGCGATACGCAGGCCGCGCAAATCGTGCAGTTCCGTGATGTTGGTGTTGCCAGTCAACGTCACGATGGCGGAACCAAGGGCGTGCTCCGGGGTCGGCGCGTCGGGCAGTACAACGGTGGCAATGCGCCGGATGCCGAACTCCGCTGCCAGGGAAACATACTGGGTGCTGTTGGTCAGGACGAAATCAAGTTCGCCCCTGCGGACCGCCTCGCGCAGAGCGGGCCCTTCCAGCGGCCGCAACTCGAAGTGTCGTCCCGGTATCGCCTCCGACAATCGCTCGGGCAGCATGCCCCAACTTGACACCACCTCGTCCGGGCCGCGATAGGCGAGTACGCCGATGCGGACTGTCCCGGTCGATTCGGCAAATGCCGTCGAGGCACCAAGCAGCACCGCAAGGACGGACAGGAAGGCAATACGGAGCGTCATCGGAATGTCGATGCGAAGAAGGGTCGAATTATGCCCGCCTACGCACTTTCGCGTAGTCCGCTACGGCATTTGGCGAATTCCAATGATGCTCGGTGCGCCGTAAGGTATGCCGCAGCGCAACAAGTCTTTTTTATCGCCGCATTTCTTGATTGATTGGGGGACTCGATATGCCACGAAATGCCCTTCTGGCCGCGTTGGCCGCACTAGCGCTGACAGCGCCTGCCTTTGGCGAGGAAGCAGCCCCGGCTGCACCGGTCGTCACTGTCAACATCGACAAGACCCAGCTGGACAACGGCGGGGTCATCAACATAAGCGGCACGGCCGAGCCGGGCAAGCCGGTGTTCCTGGAAGTGTGGAACGAGAACAAGGTGCGCGGTTCCTACTTCGACAACAAGGTCGACAAGGAAACTGGCCAGAAGCCGAACAAGCTCTACATCAGCAGCGACCTACCGGCCTTCTACCGCATCGTCCTGCCCAAGTCCGAGCATGAGAAGCTCGCCAAGGTCAAGGCTGATGGCAAGGGCTGGTCCTATTCTGCCGCGCTCAAGGAAACCGGTGGCGATCTTGCCTACTGGGCACCGGCCAAGACCAGCATTGCCAGCTACCAGACCTCGATGTCGGCCAGCATGAGCGGCCAGCGCGGCGAGCAATTGCCGGCGCTCGAAGACAAGGAAGGTCGCAAGCGTTCGATGCAGATCATGAAGAGCCGCTTCCGCAGTGTGGACGCGCTGCTGGTGGCGGGTGTCGAGCAGAAGGAGGATGGCAGCTTTACGGCGCAGGTGAAGATTCCCGAAGGTGCGCCTCCCGGGAAATACCTGATCGTCGCCACGACGGACAAGAAAGTGCGCTCAACGCCCGCGACGGTGGAAAACAACATTGCCTTCCCGATGCGCTACATGCGCAATGCCGGCACCAGCCTGAACATTTTCATTCCGTTCTTCGTTGCACTGGCCTTGGCGACTTTCGGCGTGCTGATGGGCGCGGGCGGCGGCTTCGTCATCAACCCGGTGCTGCTGATGCTGTTCCCGCTGCCGCATAACGTGGTGGCCGGCACGGTGACGCCAACGGTGCTGTTCTCGCAGGCCAGCGGGGTGGTGAATTATTCGCGTATCAAGTTCATCAGCTGGAAGGTCGGCATCGCCATGGGTCTCGCGACCCTTGCTGGCGCCTTCATCGGCCCGGCACTGACCGACCTCATCACGCTCGACGAATTCAAGTTCATCTTCGGCTGGATCCTGTTCTTCCTGGCAGCCCTGATGTTCTGGCAGACCACGCCGGGCTATATCGCCAAGAACAAGAAGGAGCAGGCGATTCTCAAGGAATTCCAGAAGCGCGCCGAGGAAGCCGCGCTTGCCAAGACCTGAACCAAACTTTCGACTGGAGCCAAATCATGTACATGTACGTTAAATTCTGGGGCCACGAGTTCAAGATCAACATCGTCGTCGGCTGCATCGGCGCCTTCCTGGTTGCCGTGTTGTCGTCAATGTTCGGTTTCGGCGGTGGCCCGTTCATGGTGCCGCTGATGGCCGTGGTGCTCGGTCTGCCGATGTATGTGGTGGTCGGCAGCTCTCTTCTGGCCATCTTCTTCAGTACCATGATGAGCACCATGAAACACTACTCGCTGGGCAACTTCGACCTCGACCTGTTCCTGGTCATGTTCCCGGCGGCGCTGCTGGCCGGCTGGATCGGTCCGAAGATCGCCAAGAGACTCAATCCGCTCTGGGTCAAGCGTGTGGCGGTGATCGGGCTGACGCTGCTGGGCTTGTCGCTGGTCGGCGTCTTCTAAAGGAAAACACATGAGCTCCGGCAAAGCCCCCAATGTGCGCGGCGTCGATAGCCCCGGCCACCGCACGGTCTACAGCATGTGCGGCATGTGCGCGACGCGCTGCCCGATCGAAGTCACGGTCGAAGACGGCCGCGTCGCTTGGCTGCAAGGCAACCCGAACGACAAGGCCATTGGCGCCAGCCTGTGCGCGCGCGGAGCCGCCGGCATTCCTTTCGAGTACGACGACGAACGGCCGCAGACACCGCTGATCCGCACCGGCCCGCGTGGCGGTGGCCAATGGCGCCGCGCCAGCTGGGGCGAAGCGCTCGACTATGTGTCCGACAAGCTGCGCGAAGTGATCGCCGAAATGGGTGGCAAGGGGATTGCGTTGTCCGACCGCGGCGGCGCGTTCACCGACCTGACGAAAACATTCCTAGCTGCGCTTGGCTCGCCCAACTATGTCGACCACGACGCTTCTTGCGGCCGCAACGCGCACAACGCCACGCGCAGCCTCTACGGCGTCGGTCGCACGGCGGTGACCTTCGACATCAAGAATGCCAAGCATGTCGTGCTCTACGGCCGCAACCTGATCGAGTCGCTCAAGGTCAAGGAAGCCAAGGAGTTCATGGGCGCGCTGGCCAACGGCACGCGCTGCACCTACATCGACCCGCGCGCCAGCCTCACCGCCTGCAAGGCGACGCGTTACTGGCGGGTGCGACCGAACAGCGACTACGCGCTCAACCTCGGCATCATCCACGAAGTACTGAAGCAGGGCGTGTACGACAAGGAGTTCGTCGCCCGCTGGGTCACCGGCATGGACTACCTGACCGAAGCCGTGCGCGATACCACGCCCGAGTGGCAGGAGCAGCACACCGGCATTCCTGCTGACGAGATTCGCGCTTTCGTGCGCGAGATCGCCGCCGACGCGCCGCACGTGATCTTCCATCCGGGCTGGATGACGGCGCGCCACAAGCAATCGTTCTACGTCAGCCGCACGGCGCTGATTCTCAATGCGTTGATGGGCTCGATCGAAGTGAAGGGCGGTTGCATTCTCGCCAAGTCGCCCGAAGATGTGGGTCGCAAGGGGCTGAAGAAACTGACCGACCGCGCGCCGAAAGTCACCGAGAAACGTGCCGACGGCGCCGGCTGGAAGCATCCTTCGTGGGACCCCGCCGCAGGCATCGTGCACCAGATGTTCGCGGCCATGGAAACCGGCGACCCGTATCCGATCGGCGCCTACATCGCCTATCGCCACGACCCGCTTACCAGCCTGCCGGACCCGGCGGCGCTGAAGAAGGCGCTCGACAAACTGAAGCTCCTAGTCGCCATTGACGTGAACTATTCCGAGACCGCGTGGTACGCCGACGTGATTCTGCCCGAGTCGACCTACCTCGAACGCGCCAACGTCCTGGCGCAGAACGCGGGCGCCAAGCCGAACTTCTCGCTGCGTGACCAGGCGGTGGCGCCGCGCTTCGACAGCCGGCCGGCGTGGTGGATCTTCCGCGAAATCCTGCATCGGCTCGATGCCGGCGACGCGCTCGATTTCGAGACCATCGAGGAGTTGTGGGACTACCAGCTCGAAGGCACGGGCGTGACGGTGGCGCAGATGCGCGAGAAGGGCATCGTGTCGCTTGCCGATGCGCCCTTCCTGTGGGATCGAAAGGAGGGCATCAAGTTCAAGACGCCCTCGGGCAAGGTCGAGATCGAGAGCGAAGCACTGAAGAAGGCCGGTTTGCCGAGCCTGGCGCCCTTCGAGCCGATGCCGAAAGTGACTGACGACAAGTTCTATCTGCTGTTCGGCCGCTCGGCGATCATTACCCACGGGCAGTCGCTCAACAACCCGGTGCTGAATGGGATGGCTCTGGAAAATCCTCTCTGGATTCATACCGACCGCGCCAGGGCGCTCGGCATCGCCGACGGCGAGGAAGTGCTGATCAGCAGCAACGGTCACTCGGCCTACATGAAGGCTCATGTGACGCCGTGGATTCATCCGGAGGCGGTGTTCATGCTGCACGGCTACGGCCGCACCGTGCCGCTCCTGACCCGCGCCTGCGGACTCGGCGTCGCCGACCAGCGCTTGCAGCACGGCAAGCTCTACGAATTCGATCTGGCCGGTGGCGGCAACGCGATGACGGAAGCCGTGGTTCGGGTTCAACGCCACCAGGGAGCAAAAGCATGAGCAAGTACATGCTGCGTCACGACGAGGCAAACTGCATCGGCTGCCTGGCCTGTGAAGTTCACTGCAAGACCAACAAGGATCTCGGGCCGGGTCCGGCGCCGTGCAAGATCGTCGCCGTCGGCCCGCTGGAGGTGAATGGCCAGCCGCGCGTGCGTTTCGTCTTTATGCCATGCTTCCACTGCGAAGATGCCTGGTGCATGAAGGCCTGCCCGACCGGCGCGATGCAGCGGCGCGAGAAGGACGGCATCGTCTTCGTCCAGCAGAGCCTGTGCGTCGGCTGCAAGAGTTGCATCGCCGCCTGTCCATGGGGCACGCCGCAGTGGGACCCGGCGACCCGGCGCGTCGTCAAGTGCGACTACTGCATGGACCGGCTCGATGCCGGCTTGCAGCCCGCGTGCGTGACCAAGTGCGTCACCGGCTGCCTGTCGTTCGGCGAGGTCAACGAAGTTGCCGATCCGCGCCGCGAGCGCTACGCGCGGCAGCTTGTTCTGGGGTAGCCATGAGCGACAACACGCTTCCGCTACCCGGTTGGTTGGCCGCGACCGATGCGTTGTCCGGCGAACCGGTTTCGCTAGTGCTGCCGGGTCTCGCTCGCGCCCAGAGCATGAATCCGCTGCAACGTCTCGCCGTGTTGCGCGAGGCAGGGTTGGTGGAATGCGGTGTCGCCGGCGAACCGCTTTATCCCTTCTGGCGCCAGTTCCTGCGCGGTCATGGACCGTCCGAACTGATGATCGATGCCGCAGGACCGGATCCGCGCGGGCTGGGCGCGGCGGCGATCCTGGAACGGGCGCCAGTTCTTGTTGCCGAGGGGCTGCTGATCGCGGCCGGCTTGCGCGATTCGCAGTCCGTCGTGCTGAATCTGCCGGAGGAACTCGCCGGGCTGGAAGCGGGTCTGCTCAATGCCTGGGACGCCATCCGCTCGCGCGGCCTGATGAGGTTCACGGGAGGCCATCGCCTGTCCATGAAAGTCAGTCGTGGTGGTACGCCGAGCATCTGGGGCGAAGGCCACGCCACCGACGGCAGCCGGCTGATTCATACGCCGGAAACCTGGTGCCGCATCGCGCTGGCCTTTGGGGCGAATGAGGCAACGCAGGCAGAGATTGGCGGGCGCATGCTGTTCACGCTGCGTCGCGGCCTGCGTACGCGCGGGCTGGTGGAACTTGAACGGCGCGATCATCTGCGCCGGTTGATTTACGAGTGGGGGGGCGGCGTCGAGGTGGAAGGGCATGATGCCATTCTTGCCTTCGACAACGGCCAGGGCGGCTTCCTGCCTCTATCGGAAGCCGACCTGCGCTGTCAGCCGGAAGACCTGGCGGCGGTGGGTATCGTGCCGTCGCCGACGACGGTGATGGTGTTGCCGGAAGGCACGTGCATTGTCGAGCAGACGCGGCGGGCGATGCATCGCTACTGGTGGCTGTCCGAAGATGCGCCGGCCCCAGTGCGTGCGCTGCTTGGCCGGGTAGCGCGGCTTGTGACGGAGCTTTGCGTTGGTCATGGCCGGCCGGCGCACGTCGACGAACTCGATGGACTGGTGCAGGAACTGGCGACGCAAGGCCTGGCGGCGGCGTGGCCGCTGGGCAGCGCGCTACGCCACTACCGCGCGCAATGGCTGGAGCACGCGAATCGCACGCATTGTCCCGACGGCAGTTGCCTCACGCGCCGGCCCGCGCCGTGTCAGAGCACTTGTCCGGCCAACATCGACATTCCCAGCTTCATGGCGCACATCGGCCACGGCGACTATCGCGCTTCGCTGGCGGTGATCACACGCGACAACCCGCTGCCGCTCACTTGCGGTCTGGTGTGCCCCGCGCCTTGCGAATCCGCCTGCGTGCGCGGCGGCAAGGACGGCGCGGTTTTCATCCGGCCGATGAAGGCCGTTGCCGCAGAACATTGTCTGAGCGAAGGCGGCTATCCGCGCCCCGAGATCGCGGCATCGACCGGCAAGCGCGTCGGCATCGTCGGGTCCGGCCCGGGTGGGCTTTCCGCCGCTTACTACCTGTGCCTGCTCGGTCACGAAGTGGAAATCTTCGAGAGCCAGGAACAGGCCGGCGGCATGCTGCGCTATGGCATTCCCGCGTACCGGTTGCCGCCCGCGCTGCTCGATCGCGAACTCGACCAGATCAAGGCGCTCGGCATTCCGATTCGCACCAACGAAAAGGTGGCGAATCTCGAGGAGTTTCGCGCGCGCGGCTTCGACGCCGTGTTCCTCGCGCTCGGCACGCAGATGTCGCGTTTCATTCCCATCGAGGGCGTGCATCATTCCTGCGTGCTGGGCGGCATCGACTTCCTGCGCTCGGTGCGTGGCGGTGAGGAAGTGCGCGTCGGTCCGCGCGTGGTGGTCGTCGGCGGCGGCAATGTCGCCATCGACGTGGCGCTGACGGCGTTGCGCCAGGGGGCAAAGCAGGTTGACATGGTGTGCCTGGAAAAGCGGCGCGAGATGCCAGCCAGCCAGCATGAAATCGAGACCGCGGTGGCCGAGGGCGTGGTGCTGCATCCGGGCTGGGGACCGGTCTCGATCAGCGAGGAAGGCGAGGTCGTGTTCCAGCATTGTGACCGCGTGTTCGACGCCGAACATCGCTTCAACCCGCAGTTCGACAGCGAGCGGCGCATGAAGCTCGAAGGCGACCACGTGCTGCTGGCGATCGGCCAGGGCACCGACCTGTCGAGCATCGACGGTTCCGGCCTCACCGTAACGCGCGGCTTCATCGTCACCGATCCGCGCACGCTGATGACCAGCGTGGCCGGCGTGTTCGCCGGCGGCGACGTCGCCCACGGGCCGCGCACGGCAGTGGAGGCGATCCGCTCCGGCAAGATAGCCGCCGCTTCGATCGACGCCTGGCTGAACGGTCGCGCACCCGATGCGGCCGTCGGCAAACCGGTGCGACGCGCCGAGGTGATTCCATTGCATGTCGTCGCGAAGGAACGCACGACCTTGCATCGCGCCGAAATGCCGGAACTTGAAGTGAGCGATCGCGTCGGTGGCTATACCAAGATCGAGCAGGGCCTTACCGACGCCATGGCGCACGGCGAAGCCAGCCGCTGCCTGCGCTGCGACATCTGCATCGGCTGCGGACTTTGCCAGCTCGCGTGCAGTGAAATGGGCGTCGAAGCGCTGCGCATGGCCGAGACTTCCGCCGGGCGTCTGGCCTACTTCGATTTCACGCGACCGGCGGAACACTGCATCGGCTGCGGCGCCTGCGCGCAGGTGTGCCCGACCGGCGCCATCCGCATCGAGGATGGCGACGGCATGCGGCGTACGGTGATCACCGGCACGGTCGTGCGCGAACAGCCGATGCTGACGTGCAGCCAGTGCGGCGCGCCAACGCAGACCGCGGCCCATCGCAAGTTCGTGCGCCGGCGCTTGCCCGATCATATGGCGGCGCAGCTAGGTCGCGAACTGTGTCCGGCCTGCGCGCGGCAACTGGCGGATCGGCCGTGGCAGGCAGGCGTGTCGCCATGACTGACTCTTGGCCGGGGGGTTGCCTACGCGTTCTTGCCCTTCTGCCAGAGCACGTCGTTGCCGCCGGCGGACTTGTTGAGCCAGCGGCCGAGCACGAACAGCAGGTCGGACAGCCGATTGAGGTATTTGCGTGCCGTCTCGGACACTGCTTCGGCGTTCCCCAGCGCAATGGCCGAGCGTTCCGTGCGCCGGCAAACCGTGCGGGCAAGTTGCGCGAGCGAGGCGGCACGGGTTCCGCCGGGCAGGATGAATTCCTTGAGTGGCGCCAACTCCCGGTTGTAGCGTTCGACGGCTTCCTCAAGGCGAGCCGGCTGCTCGGGTTTGAGAAATGCTGCGCCGGGAACCGCCAGTTCGCCGCCGAGGTCGAGCAGGTCGTGCTGGACGCCGACCAGCGTCTCGCGCGCTTCCGCCGGCAGGTCTTCGCACAGCAACAGGCCGATCAGGGAGTTGAGTTCATCCACGTCGCCGAGCGCGGCAATGCGCGGCGCGTCCTTCGCGACCCGGGAACCGTCGCCCAGGCCCGTGGTGCCGGCGTCGCCCGTGCGGGTGGTGATCTTGGAAAGCCGATAGCCCATGGGTCGTTCCGTGGATGTGGGTGGAGCCGATTATCCCAGAATGGCATCGTCGGCCAAAACCAAATCGTCACGTAAGTTATGGTGGCATTGGGGGCGGCCGGCGTTGGTCTCATCGTGGTGGCCATGAAAACGCTGGCGTTACTGCTCTTCATTGCGGGCATACTGGTTTTCAGGTTCAGCGGATAACGATCATGAGTGGCAACTTCGCCCCACGTGATATCTACTACGCGCAGCAGAAGTATCTGTTCGCGCTGGTCTTCGTGGTCGTGTCCGTCGTTCCGCTGTTGCTCCTGAATTTCAATGCCTCGCGCGTCTACGAGGAATCGTGGATGGAGCGGACGTCGCGCGAACTGTCCACGCTTGCCCACGACCGCCGGGAGATCATCGACCGGTTTCTGGCGGCCCAGGAGGACCAGCTTGCCGGTTTCGTGTCACTCTACGATGCGCAGGAACTCAGTCGCCATGATCGTCTGGCGGGCCTCTTTTCTGCGCTCAATCGAAGCGGCGTCATCACCGATCTGGGCGTGATCGACCGCAAGGGAAATCATCTGGCTTATCAGGGACCCTTCGCGAAAGAACTGGCCGGCAGGAACTACGCCGAAGCCCCGTGGTTTGCCGAGGTGATGAAGGGCGGCCGGTATGTCAGCGACGTGTTCACCGGCTATCGCAAGGTGCCACACATCATCGTGGCGGTGGCCGATCCGGCAAAGGCGTGGATACTTCGCGCCACCATCGATCTCGGCTTCTTCAGCGGACTGCTCCAGGCCGCCAACGTGGGGCCGGACGGAGACGCCTTCATCGTCAATCGGTCGGGCGAAATGCAGACCCCCGGCAGGCTTGGCCGCACCCGGGTAACCGCGGAGGAACTCACCAGGTTCTCCGCACTGGCCGATGCGGGTGGTGAAGCGGTGCAGAATGACGACATGATTCACTGCGCCGTTTACCTCAACAACCGGCAGTGGCTGCTGGTGCTGGAGACGAACGTCGAGTCCTCGCTGGCGCCCTACGACGAGGCGCGCCGCCGCGATACGGTGCTGGTGGTGGTCGCTTCGGCCGCCATCGTGCTGGTGGCGATATTGCTGACCCATTCCATGGTCGGGCGATTGGCGCGTGCCGAGCACGAGCGCAACCTGCTAACCAACCAGGTGGGTGAAGTCGAGAAGATGGCGTTGATTGGCCGTCTGGCGGCCAGCGTGGCCCACGAGATCAACAATCCGCTCCAGCTCATCTCCGGCCAGGCAGGCTTGATGGACGACCTCATGCAGGACGAGAAACCCGAAGCGGTGACCCATCTTGGCGAGTATCGGCAGGCGCTCGGCAAGATCCGCACGCAGATAGCTCGTGCCAGCACCATCACGCACCGGTTGCTCGGGTTCTCGCGTGGTTCGGACGGCAAGCCGGTCGCGACGGATGTCAATCAGGCGGTCGAGGAGACGGTTGCGCTGTTCGAGCACGAGGCCCGCCGCCACCGGATCGAGATCGCGCGCGACTACCGGAACGGTTTGCCATCGGCGTCCTGTGATCCCGCGCAGTTGCAGCAGGTGATCCTCAATGTGCTGCACAACGCGATGGATGCGATTGGCCAGGACGGCACGATCGAGATCACAAGTCGATTGGACGGCAACCGGATCGTCGTCGATTTTGCCGACACCGGCCCCGGCCTGACGCTCGACGCGCTGGAGCACTTGTACGATCCGTTCTTTACGACCAAGCCCAAGGGAAAAGGGACAGGGCTGGGTCTCTACGTTTCGCAGGACATCATGATGCGGCTCGGCGGCGAACTGGTCGCCGAGAACCGCGGCGGCGGCGGCGCCGTCTTTTCGCTTTATCTTCCGGTGCCGCCGGAGACCGCAGATCGATTCGCAGATGCTGTATGCATGTAGGAGAGGCAATCATGACGTGGCTTAGGCAGTTCTATGACCTGATGATGACCGGCGCGCAACACTACGCGCAGTGGGACGTCGATACCTCGCAAAGGATCATTCGCGACCGCCGACGAATGGCTGTGCTTGGCCTGTTTCTGCTTCCCATCGCCGTGATCGGTGTCGCTTTCGCCGATGACCTCGGTGCGGCGCTGCCGCAGGTCCTCGGCGGCAAGCAGGCCTACGGGCCGGCCTACTACACCACGACCATCTTCGTGGCCTCGATCGCGGTTGGCGTTGTCGCCGGCCTGATTACCGGCTGCATCGGTGCCGGCGGCGGTTTCATCATTGCGCCGGCGTTGATGAGCGCGGGCGTGAAGGGCATCCTCGCGGTCGGCACCGACCTGTTCCATATATTCGCGAAGGCCATCATGGGTAGCGTCTTGCATCGCAAGCTCGGCAACATTTCGGTCTCGCTGGCAATCACCTTCCTGATCGGTTCCATTGCCGGCGCCACGGTCGGCGGCAATCTCAACCGGACGCTCTACGAGGTGAATCCGATCCTGTCGGATGCCTTCATCACCACGATCTACGTCCTGATCCTCGGCTTTCTCAGCTTCTACGGCATGGCCGACTACTTCAAGAGCCGCAAGGCCCTCGCCGCGCCGGAGCAGGTGGTCGAAGCCTCCGCCGGCAGGGCCACGGTGGACGACATGACCGGGCTGGCCCAGCGAGTCCAGGCCTTCAACCTGCCGCCGGCGATCCACTTCGATCAGGGCGTGGTGCCGGGCGGACGCAAGATCTCGGCGATCTTCCTGGTCGCCAGCGGCTTCCTGGTCGGCATCGCGGCGGCCATCATGGGCGTGGGCGGGGGCTTCCTCACTTTCCCGATCTTCGTCTACGTGCTCGGCGTGTCGTCGGCGACCACGGTCGGGACCGACATCCTGCAAATCGTCTTTACCGCGGGCTACGCCGGCATTGCCCAATATGCCATCTATGGTTTCATCTTCTATACGCTGGCGATGGGCATGTTGCTGGGATCGCTGGTCGGCATCCAGGTCGGTACTTTCGTCACCAAGGTGGTTCCAGGCGCGACCATCCGTGGTTTCTTTGCTCTTGCCGTGATGTCGGCCTTCGTCAACCGCGTGTTCGCCCTGCCGGCGAAGCTCGCGAGTCTGGAGTTCATCTCCATGACCAAGGAGACCGGCGCCATCATCGAGAGCATCGGCATCGTCATCTTCTTCCTCACGCTCAGCAGTTTCGCGGTCTGGGTGTTCTGGACCTTCTTCACCAACATCAAGGTGTTGAAGGGCGATCGGGATTCGTCCGGCTATGACGTAAAGGAGGAACAAGCATGATCCAGAACAAGAAGGAATTCGGCCTTGGACTCGTACTGATCGCGGTGTTCTTCCTGGTCCTGTTCGCCATTTTCAGCCCACTTTTCGAAGGTGGCCGGAACAGTCTCGATTACCTCGACAGTACGTTCAACTCGATCTCCAAAGACTCGGCCTACTACATTCCGGCAGTGAAGGAAAAGGCCACGAAGCATCAGGGCACCGAGGTGACCGTTAGCCTCAAGGCTACGGATGCCGGTCAGGCCGCGCGCATCGGCAAGCTGCTGGCGGGTGCGGGCGCCACCGTGGCGCTCGATGCCGCCAAGTTGAGCGTCTCCGGCGACTTTGGCCACATGCTCGATGCCGTGCTTGCGGACGCCGACCTGATGTTCAAGAATGAAGGCGCTGCCGTCGCTGCCAAGTATGGCTTCGACGAACGGCGTGTCCTCTATGACTGGCATCAGGCCCTTTCGACCATGGCCAAGGACCTGAACCGGCAGGGCAAGTTCAAGGAAGCCAAGATGCTGCGCGAGGTTCAGACCAAGGCGATCGAGCCGGCCTACAACTATTACGGCATTCAGGCCGTGCCGATGAGCAACATGATCTGGATCGCCATGGCCGCCCTGATCGGTTACGTCGTCTATACGGTGTGGTACGGCTACGCCATCCTGTTCCTGTTCGAGGGCTGGGGCATCAGGCTCAAGCACTGAACATCCGGCGGATACATGTTCAAGTATCTCGCCAAGCTGTTCAGTCCGCGAGCCAGGCTCGGACCCGAGGCGTTGCAGTCGGCTTTTCGGGAGCACTACCGCAACTTCCGCGCGCTGCTGACGGCCAACAACAACGCGCTCGAGTTGATGTCGGCTGCCGAGGAAATGCTGCACTCGGGCAAGCCGTTCGGCATGGCCTTCGTCGGCGGCGATCTCACCGCGCTGACGGTCAACGTCTACAAGATGGTGCGCAGCCTGATCGCGCTTTCGGATGGGCGTTACAAGGAACTGGAAGACCGCTTCAAGGTCATCGCCGACCGGATCGAGATGATCCGCTCCCGGCAACCCGAGGTCTCGGGCAGTGCATTCATCCTGACCATGGACGAGATCGATTGCCGCGCCGTCGATCAGGTGGGCGCGAAGATGGCGAATCTTGGCGAAATGCGCAACCGCCTCGGCCTGCGCGTGCCGGAGGGATTCGCCGTCACCGTCACCGCGGCCCGGCACTTCATGGAGGCGAGCCACATCAGCGACGAGATCAATCGCCGGCTGCAAACGCTCGATGTCGAAGACCTGAAGGCGCTCTACAAGGTCAGTGCCGACATCGAGAACCTGATTCGCAACGCTCCGTTGCCGGCCGACCTCGATCGCCTGATCCGCGAACACGCCGATGCCCTGGCGCGCGGCGCGTCTGGCCCGGCGACCGTTTCGCTGCGCTCTAGCGCCTGGGGAGAGGACAGCCGGCCGGGATCGTTTGCCGGCCAGTACCGGACGCGACTCGGCGTCGCGATCGCCGACATTCCCGAGACCTACAAGGACATCGTGGCGGGGAAATATCGAAGTCAGGCCATCGTCTATCGCCAGCAGCGCGGCTACCGACACCAGGATGTGTTGATGTGCGTCGGCTGCCTGGTGATGGTGGATGCCGTGACCAGCGGCGTCTGTTTTTCGCGTCCGCCGGACGATCCGCGCAGCCCGTGGGTGGTCATTCATGCCGCGCCCGGGCTGGGAAATCACATCGTCGACGGCAGCTCCGCCTACGACCTGCTGCGCGTATCACGCGAGCCGCCGCGGCAGGTCGTTCAAGTCGAGACTGCGACCGGGCTGCGCGACGACGCCTGCCTCTCGCTGGAACATGCACGCGAACTGGCGGAAGTGTCGCTTCGAATCGAGGAGCATTTCGGTTCGCCCCAGGACATCGAGTGGGCCGTCGATCGCAACGGACGGCTGGTCATTCTTCAGGCCCGGCCCAGCGGTGCATCGGCGGCGCCGGGTACAGATCGGGAGTCAGCGGCGGCAACGGAATTGCCGTTGCTGTCGGGCGGCGCGGTGGCGAGCCGCGGCGTGGCTGCGGGCGAGGTATGCAAGGTCGGCAGCGCCGACGACGTTCTGCGCTTCCCTCGGAATGCCGTGCTGGTGGTCGAAACACCCTACCCGGAGTGGGCGGTGCTGATCAACCGCGCTGTCGCCGTCGTCAGCGAATCCGGCCAGATGGCCACGCATTTGGCGACGGTGGCGCGCGAGTTCGGCGTGCCCGCGCTGTTCGACCTACCGGGCGCCATGTCGCGGCTGGAGAACGGGCAGATGGTGACCGTCGATGCCACCGGGCGGCGTGTGTACGAGGGTCGCATCGACGCGCTGCTGGCAGCGGCTCCCCATCGACCCAACCTGATGGAAGGCAGCCCGATCCACGCGCTGCTCAAGGAGGCGCTCACCCACATCACGCCGCTGCACCTGACCGAGCCCGATTCGCCCCACTTCAAACCCGCGTCTTGCCGCAGCTTGCACGACATCACGCGCTTTTGTCACGAGAAGGCGCTGGCCGAAATGCTGAAGCTGGGTCGCCGCTATGGCTCGCGCGACAAATCCGCCAAGCAGTTGTATGTCGTCGGCATGCCGTCGCAGTGGTGGGTGGTCAACCTGGAGGACGGCTTCCGGGACGGCGCGGACCTGTCGGGACACTTCATCCGCATCGAGGACATTTGCTCCGAACCGATGCGGGCGATCTGGCAGGGGATGACCGCGCTGCCCTGGCAGGGACCGCCGCCCGTCAGTCTGCGCGGCTTCGGGTCGATCGTCGCGCAGTCCGCCATGAATCCGCAACTCGACCCAGCGGTTCGTTCCAGCATGTCCGGGCGCAACTACTTCCTGGTGTCGCGCAACTACTGCAACCTGAGCGTTCGCCTGGGCTATCACTTTGCTTTGGCCGAGGCGAGTTTTTCGGAGCTGCTCAGCGAGTCCTACGTCAATTTCAGTTTTCAAGGCGGCGCAGCCGACGAGCGCCGACGGCGCCGACGGGTGAGGCTGCTCGCCGACATATTGGGCGAGATGGGCTTTCGCGTCGATCTCAAGGGCGACTCGCTTTCGGCGCGGATCGAAAAACGCCCGGTAGCCTACCTGCGGGAGCGGCTCATGGTATTGGGCTACTTGCTGATCCATACGCGCCAGATGGACATGGTGATGCATGACGATGCCCGCGTCGATCAGTTCGTGGCGAAGCTCCATGCGGACATCCGGATGATCCGGGACAATATGAGCGCGGACTCGGGAGTGGACAATGAAACAACCTCGCAACATCCTGCTGGTTGACGACGAAGAGGAATTCCTGGAAACCACGTCGCTGCGGCTGCGGCGTCGATCGTTCGAGGTTCGCACGGCGACCCGCTGGTCGGAGGCGATGCCCGAGGTGGAGGCCGGCTGGCCGCATGTGGTGGTCCTCGACGTCATGTTGCCGGACGTCGACGGCATGGAGTGCCTGCGGCGCATCAAGGACTTGCGGCGCCACCTGCCGGTGGTCATGCTCACCGGGCATGCGTCGCTACAGGCGAGCCTATGGGGGCTCGAACACGGGGCCAGCGATTACTGCCTGAAGCCGATCGAGCTCGACGAACTGATCGAGAAAATCATCATCGCCTACCAGGACGCCGGCGGATCGTCCTGACCGGCGTCGCTCACTCGTGCAGCGCCGGTACCGTCATGATGTTCGAGCGCGGCGGCGATCAGTCTGGAGATCGGCTACCTGTCGGAGGGTCGCGTTTTCAGCTTGCGCCAGAGCGAACTGCGGTTGATGCCGAGCGTCTGTGCGGCGGCTGTCTGATTGCCGCCCATCTCGTCGAGCACCCAGCGGATGTATGCGCGCTCCTGCTCTTCGAGCGGAAGGATGCGGCCATTCTTTCTGCGAAACGCGGAGAATGACTCGTCGTGCAGATGCGTTGGCAGATGGCTCGAATCCAGCACTTCGCCATCGGCGACCGCGACACCGCGTTCGACGACATTCTCCAGTTCCCGCACGTTGCCGGGGAAGGAATAGACCTGAAGGCGCTTGAGCGCCTCGGCTGAGATGGTGGTGACGTGCTTGCCCATTTGCAGCGAGAACTTGTGTAAAAAGTATTGGACCAGCAGCGGGATGTCGTCGGGCCGTTGTGTCAGTGACGGAATGTTCAGGGTAACGACGTTCAGCCGGAAATACAGGTCCTGGCGCAGATGGCCGTCGGCGACGGCCCGCGCGATGTCGCGGTTGGTGGCGGCGACGAAGCGGATGTCGACCTTGATCGGCGCGGTCGCCCCGAGGCGGAGCACTTCTTTCTCCTGAATGACCCGCAACAGCTTGACCTGCATATCCGGCGGCATCTCGGTAATTTCGTCGAGAAACAGCGTGCCGCCGGAGGCCGCCTCGATGAGCCCCTTGCGTGCGCTCGACGCGCCGGTAAACGCCTCGCGCTCGTGGCCGAACAGTTCATTGGCGAACAATTCCCGGTTGAAGGCGCCGCAATTGACGGCGATGAGCGGGTGGTTGTGGCGGTCGCTGTGATGGTGCAGGTACCGGACCAGCAGTTCCTTGCCGGTGCCGCTTTCGCCGGTCACCAGGACGTTGCAGTCGGTCGGTGCGATCTGGCGGGCGAGGTCGAGCAAGCGCAGCGTTGCCGCGTCCTGGGTGATGAACCGGGTTTCACCGCGATAGCTGGCCAGTTCGGCGCGCAGTTGTTTGTTCTCGCGGCGCAGCCGCACTTTCTCCATCGCCTCGCGGACTACCTGCCGGACCTCGTCGAAGTGGAACGGTTTGGCGATGTAGTGGAAGGCGCCCTGCTTCATGGCTTCCACGGCGGTTTCCGTGGTGGCGTAGCCGGTGATGACGATGACTTCCGTATCGGCATGGCGAGCCCGGCATGCCCGCAGCAATTGCATGCCGTCGACTTTTTCCATGCGCAGGTCGGTCAGCACGAGATCGAACGGCTGACGGTCGATCAGGGCCAAGCCTTCGCTGCCGCTCAGCGCGGTCGTGACTTCGTAGCCTTCCTCGGCCAGGACGCGACCGAGATTGCGCACGGCAATTTCTTCGTCGTCGACGACCAGTATCGGTCGCTTGTACGTCATGGCCCTATTGGGCGCTGCGAGAGCTCGGCAGCCGAACCACGAATGTCGTCCCGCCGCCGACATCGCTGTTGACCGCGATGCAGCCGCCATGGTCTTCGACGATCTTGTAGGCGATGAACAAGCCGAGACCCATGCCCTTGCCGACATCCTTGGTCGTGAAGAACGGGTCGAAGATGCGCGGCAAAATTTCCGCCGGGATGCCGGGGCCGTTGTCCCGGATGCGGATGTCGATCGCCGGCTTGCTCCGGCATTCCGCCAGTCCCGGATCGTCGGCAGACGCCGAATCCGGATCGTAGCGCGATGCGATGATGACGACCTTGCCCTCGGTGCCGACAGCTTCGACCGCGTTCTTGATCAGGTTCAGCAGCACTTGCATCAGCCGGTGCCGGTCGGCTTCGACGATCAGGTCGGCGGGTATGCCGAGGTTGATTGCCGTCTCGGCGGGTATCTCGCCTTTCAGGAACTTCATGGCTTGGCGAACGAGCGGTTCCAGGGGCAGCTTTTCCTTGTGGAATTCGCGCTCGCTCGTGAAATCGAGCATGGAGCGGACGATGTTGCGGGCACGGACGCTTTGTTCGTCGATCTGCCGCAGCAACTCGTGTTGCGCCTCGGTGGTGGCGAGGGCCTTGTCTTCCAGCAGGAGCTGGCACGAAGACCAGATATTGGAAAGCGGATTGTTGAGTTCGTGAGCGACGCCAGACACCATGGTGCCCATCGAGGATAGTTTTTCCGAGCGCAAAAGGTGTTTCTGGCGGACCTCCAGTTCCTTCAGCATCTGGTTGCAGGCGTTGACGATGGAGACGATTTCCCGGTCCTCGCCCGGCATCGTCAATGCGGTGCGTTTGCCGCTGGCGATGGCGTTAACGCTTTCCTCGATCTGCCGCAGCGGTTGAACGACGCGGCGGGAAAGCGCCTGACCGAAAGCGACCATGAATAGCGCCACGCCGACGACGGAGAAGAAGAGCAGGACGCGGAACGATGAGAGCGACGACCGGACCAGCTTCCGTTCCGCGGCGACCACGGTCACGCAGCTGGCGACGATATCCTGGCCAACGGCGCGGATGCGCGGTTCCAGCTGCTTGCGCTGTTCCGTCGGCCGGTTGTCTCCCGGCCAGCCGGCGGCAAGATACTCGTCGATCAGTTGCTGGTATTCCTTGAGGGACCCCCTGAGCGTTTCGACTTGCCGCTCTGCCGCCAGGGCGGTGAAATCCTTTTGATTCTGAGCCAGCAGATCGAGCATCTTGGCCCGATAGGTGGCGTTTTCGCGATAGTCGGTGTTTTCCCCATGGAGGAAGAAATTGCGCTCGAAGCGGCGAATCTCCAGCGACGTGTCGAACAATTCGGCCACGCGCTCGCGGAGCTGGAGTTTATCTTCGAGCAGCCGCAGTTCCCAGTAGGCGAAGATCGATACCGCTAGTGTCAGCAAGGCTACTGCGACGTAAGCATAGGAAATTTTTCCGCGCAACGACGGGGGCGGCCGAAGAAAAATGGCCATCGAATCAATGATCTTTTTCATATGTGGCATTGTGCAACAATGATCTCACGATGTTCAACACGTTTGCGATTGTAGTTATAAAACAAAATGCTACGGGCGTGTTGGTGGAGTCTTGAAAGCCTGACATGTTGCCGAATGCAACGTATGGGCGTTCCGGAACTGCGGCCATTTCATATAAATAGCATATACAACAACAAGTTGCTGTAACTGGAACGGTTTCTGCATAACCGACGGTGTTATCACCTCGCTGACGGAAACTACCATGTCCTTGTTTCGGGATTTCTTCAACCGGTTCGTCCGGGCAACCGCCTTCGCCAATATCGACAACCTCGGTGNNCGCGTTGAGCTTTATGGAGCAGCGCCACCTGGCAGAAATCGAACTCCGCCAGAGCCATGAACGTCAGCATCTGGCGTTGCGCCTGTCGCATCGGCCGCCGCCAGTTCGCCGCCGCGAAGGCGTCGCGGCGCCGAGGGCGCAGGCAATCGGCAAGCTGCTGGCGGGAGCGTACTGAATGGCGCGTGTCTGCCGCAACGCCCGAGAGGGCGAGTGATGAACGTTTCGGTTACTTCGCCATCGCCGGTCGGTCAGTACGTCCAGTTGCTGCTCCAGTCGCTTCGTTCGCTACGCAACGGCGGCAACATCAAGCACGATCTATTGGCCGGAATCACCGTATCGCTGGTCGCCATTCCGCAGTCGCTGGCCTATGCGCAACTGGCAGGCGTGCCGGCCTATTACGGTCTTTACGCGGCGCTGCTGCCGACCATCGTCGGCGCCATGTTTGGCTCGTGTCGGCAATTGTCGACCGGACCAGTGGCCATGACCTCGCTGCTCACCGCCGCGNNTTCGGCGTCATGCGCGTCGGCGTGCTGCTCAATTTCCTATCCCATCCGGTACTGATGGGGTTCATCAATGCCGCGGCATTGATCATCGGCCTGTCGCAGCTGCCGGCCTTGCTCGGCATGTCGGTGCAGAATTCGGAGCATTTCCTGCTCGACATCGGGCAGGTGGTTGCCCATATCGATTCTCTGCACGAACTGTCGCTCGCTTTCGGTCTGGCGGCGATTGTCATGCTGGTCGGTTTCAAACGTCTGGCACCGAAGCTCCCCGGTGTCTTGATTACCGTGGTGCTGCTGACGATCGCCAGCTATGTATTTCACTACGCCGATCTGGGCGGTCGGGTGATCGGCGACATACCGCGCGGCTTTCCGGACTTCAGCGTGCCGCCGATGGACTGGAAGGCCACCATGGCGCTGCTGCCGGCCGGTTTCGTGATCGCCCTGATCAGTTTCATGGAAGCGATGTCCAGCGCCAAGGTGATCGCGATCAAGACCCGGCAGCCCTGGGACCAGAACAAGGAATTGATCGGCCAGGGCTTGGCCAAGGTGGTCGCGTCCTTCTGCCAGTCCATGCCCGTCAGCGGTTCGTTTTCGCGTTCGGCGCTGAATCTGGCATCGGATGCCAGGACCGGCCTGTCGTCGGTGATCTCCGCGTTGTTCGTGATGCTGACGTTGTTGTTTCTGACGCCCTTGCTCTTCCACCTGCCCAAGCCGGTGTTGGCGGCGATCATCATGATGGC
>PMIH01000288.1 GCA_003158255.1 Rhodocyclaceae bacterium | reverse complement strand
TCTGCAAATCGCCTTCTACGGCAAAGGTGGCATCGGCAAATCGACCACCTCTCAATTCTCCTTGGCGGCTCTGACCGATCTGGGCCAGAAAATCCTGATCGTCGGCTGCGACCCCAAGGCCGACTCGACCCGCCTCATCCTGCACAGCAAGGCGCAAACCAGCGTCATGCAGCTTGCAGCCGAAGCGGGTTCCGTCGAGGATTTGGAACTTGAGGACGTCATGAACGTCGGCTACGGCGGCGTCAAGTGCGTCGAATCCGGTGGCCCGGAACCCGGTGTCGGTTGTGCCGGCCGCGGCGTCATCACCGCCATCAACTTCCTTGAAGAGGAAGGCGCCTACAGCGACGACCTCGACTTCGTTTTCTACGACGTGCTCGGCGACGTGGTCTGCGGCGGATTCGCCATGCCCATCCGCGAGAACAAGGCGCAGGAAATCTACATCGTCTGCTCCGGCGAAATGATGGCCATGTACGCGGCCAACAACATCGCCAAGGGCATCGTCAAGTACGCCAACTCCGGTAGCGTCCGTCTGGCCGGTCTGATCTGCAACTCGCGCAATACCGACCGCGAAGATGAACTGATCATCGCCCTGGCGGAAAAGCTCGGCACGCAGATGATCCACTTCGTGCCGCGCCACAACGTCGTCCAGCACGCCGAGATCCGCCGCATGACCGTGGTCGAGTATGACCCGACTCACGCGCAGGCCGACGAGTACCGCTCGCTAGCCAAGAAGATCGTCGATAACAAGAAGTTCGTTATCCCGACCCCGATCGAAATGGAAGCGCTGGAAGAACTGCTGATGGAGTTCGGCATTATGGAAGTCGAAGATACCTCCATCATCGGCAAGACCGCCGCCGAACTGGCTGCCGCCGCTGCTGCCGCCTAAACACTGTTATTAATCCAACGGGACGTCGTGCACAGATTGGTGCCGACGTCCGACAAGGAGAAGCAACATGGCTGCGCTAACACGCGAAGAAACCCAGGCCCTTATCGAAGAGGTGCTGGAGGTCTATCCCGAGAAGGCCAAGAAGGACCGGGCCAAGCACCTGATGGTGAACGACAAGGAGCTTGAGTCCTCGAAGAAGTGCATCACCTCCAACCGCAAATCGCTGCCTGGCGTCATGACCATGCGTGGCTGTGCCTACGCCGGTTCCAAGGGCGTGGTCTGGGGTCCGATCAAGGACATGATCTCGATCTCGCACGGCCCGATCGGTTGCGGCCAGTATGCCCGCGGCGGCCGTCGCAACTACTACGTCGGCACCACCGGCGTCGATACTTTCTGCGAGATGAACTTCACCTCCGACTTCCAGGAGAAGGACATTGTCTTCGGCGGCGACAAGAAGCTCGCCAAGCTGATCGGCGAAATCGAGATGCTGTTCCCGTTGAACAAGGGCATTTCGATCCAGTCCGAGTGCCCGATCGGCCTGATCGGCGACGACATCGAAGCCGTCGCCAAAAAGACCGCGGCCGAGATCGGCAAGCCGGTCGTACCGGTTCGCTGCGAAGGTTTTCGTGGCGTCTCGCAGTCGCTCGGCCACCACATCGCCAACGACTCCGTGCGTGACTGGATTCTCTCCAACCGCGACAACCAGCCGTTCGAGAAGACGCCCTACGACGTCGCGATCCTCGGCGACTACAACATCGGTGGCGACGCCTGGTCCTCGCGCATCCTGCTCGAAGAGATGGGTCTGCGCGTTGTCGCTCAGTGGTCCGGCGACGGCACCCTGGCGGAAATGGAGAACACCCCGAACGTCAAGCTGAACCTCCTCCACTGCTACCGCTCGATGAACTACATCAGCCGGCACATGGAAGAGAAGTACGGCATACCATGGCTCGAGTACAACTTCTTCGGCCCGACCAAGATCGCCGAAAGCTTGCGTGCCATCGCTGCCCACTTCGACGAACACATCAAGGAAGGCGCCGAGCGCGTGATCGAGAAGTACACCGCGCCGATGAACGAGATCATCGCCAAGTTCAAGCCGCGCCTGCAAGGCAAGAAGGTGATGCTCTACGTCGGCGGCCTGCGTCCGCGCCACGTGATCGGCGCCTACGAAGACCTGGGCATGGAAGTGATCGGCACGGGCTACGAATTCGCCCACAACGACGACTACGACCGCACCATCAAGGACATGGGCGATGCGACGCTGATCTTCGACGACGCCACCGGCCACGAGCTCGACGAGTTCGTCAAGGTGATGAAGCCCGATCTGATCGGTTCCGGCATCAAGGAAAAGTACGTCTTCCACAAGATGGGCTTCCCCTTCCGCCAGATGCACTCCTGGGACTACTCCGGCCCGTACCACGGCTACGATGGTTTCGCCGTCTTCGCCAAGGACATGGATCTGACCCTAAACAACCCATGCTGGAAGATGATCAAGGCACCGTGGGACAAGCAGGAAGCCGAAGCGGAAAAGAAGGCCGCCTAAGCTGGCAGGAACGCACTCCCAACCCCATTTCGATAACCCTCGCCCGCGTCCACAAATTGGTGGCCGGGCCAAGGAGATAGAAAATGCAAACCGCTGAAAAAATCAAGCCGTGTTTCCCCCTGTTCCGGGACGACGACTACAAGGGCATGATCGCGCGCAAGCGCGAGAAGTTCGAAGAATCGCCGGCTAAGGACAAGGTCATCGAGATCTTCGACTGGACGACGACCAAGGAATACCAGGACCTCAACTTCAAGCGCGAAGCCCTGACCATCAACCCGGCCAAGGCCTGCCAGCCGCTCGGTTCCGCGCTGTGCTCGCTGGGCTTCCACAAGACCCTGGTGTACATCCACGGTTCGCAAGGTTGCATCGCTTACTTCCGCACCTACTTCAACCGTCACTTCAAGGAGCCGATCGCCATCATCGCCGACTCGATGACCGAAGACGCGGCGGTGTTCGGCGGCCAGAAGAACGTCCATGAAGGCCTGGCCAACGCCAAGGCCCTCTACGGCGCCGAGATGATCGCGATGTCCACCACCTGTATCGCCGAAGTCATTGGCGACGACTTGAACGCGTTCATCGGCAACGCGCGCAAGGAAGGCCATGTGCCCGACGACTTCCCGATTCCCTTCGCCCACACGCCCTCGTTCGTCGGCAGCCATGTCACCGGCTGGGACAACATGGAAGAAGGCATCCTGCGCTACTTCACGCTCAACAGCATGGAAGGCAAGGAAGTCGGCAAGAACGGCAAGATCAACCTGGTGCCGGGCTTCGAAACTTACCTCGGCAACTTCCGGGTGATGAAGCGTTACATGAAGGAAATGGGCGTCGATTACACGATGCTCTCCGATCCGGAAGAAGTGCTCGACACCCCGGCCGACGGCGAGTTCCGCATGTACGCGGGCGGCACCACGCAGGACGAAGTCAAGGATGCGCCGAACGCCAAGAATACTTTCCTGATCCAGCCGCTCGGCCTCGACAAGACGCGCAAGTTTGTCGAGACGACCTGGAACCATGAGGTGCCCAAGCTCCACATCCCGATGGGTGTCGAGTGGACCGACGAGTTCCTGATGAAGGTCTCGGAAGTCACCGGCAAGCCGATCGCGCCCTCCATCGCCCTTGAGCGCGGCCGCCTGGTTGACATGATGACCGACTCGCATGCCTGGCTGCACGGCAAGAAGATGGCGATCTTCGGTGATCCCGACTTCACGCTGGGCATGGCCAAGATCCTGATGGAATTCGGCATCGAGCCCACGCACATCGTCTGCAACAACGGCAGCAAGAAGTGGGACAAGGCGATGAAGAAGGTGCTGGAAACCTCGCCCTACGGCGCCAATTCCAAGACCTATCCGGGCGCCGACCTGTGGCACCTGCGCAGCCTGTGCTTTACCGACAAGCCGGATTACATCATCGGCAGCAGCTACGGCAAGTACATCCAGCGCGACACCTTCCACAAGGGTCCGGAGTTCGAGGTGCCGCTGATCCGCATCGGCTTCCCGATCTTCGATCGTCATCACCTGCACCGCATGACCACGCTGGGTTACGAAGGCGCGATGTACATCCTGACGACCCTGACCAACACGGTCCTCGACCGGCTCGACGACCAGACGCGCGGCATGGGTACCACCGACTACAACCACGACCTCGTCCGCTGACGCGGACAGGAGCAAGGTACAAGGTTCAAGGTACAAGTTGGTTTTCCTTGAACCTTGCCCCTTGAAACTTGAACCTGAAAGGATGCCATGGCCAACATCATGATCCGCAAGAGCGACAAGGGCTACGTGTTCTACTTGCCCAAGCGCGACATCGAGGACAGCATTACTTCGATGGAATTCGATACCCCGGAGAAGTGGGGCGGCGAGATCAAACTTGGCAATGGTGGCGTGTATTTCATCGAACCTCAGGCGGCACCGGCGCGACTGCCGTACTCGGTGCGCGCCCGGCGGGTCGATGGCGTCGAGTAACTGATAGGAGAATCATCATGGCAATGAAAATCGTTCAAGCGGAATGCACCTCCTGCGGCGACTGCGTGCCGGTCTGCCCAACCAAGTCGATCACCGACAAGGGCGGTATTTTCAAGATCGCCAAGGACACCTGCACCGAGTGCGAGGGCGAAGCCGATTCGCCCAAGTGCGTGGATGCGTGCCCCGCCGGGGATGCGTGCATCGTCTACATCTGATCGAAGGAGTGTCATCATGTCCGCATCAATGACCCGCGAAGCTGCCCTGCGCATTGCCCTGGCGGTGCGCGAGCTCCCCGATGTCACGGCTGCGGGCCTGGTGACGGCCCTGGCCGAGCGGCTGGGGCTGCCTCTGACGGAAACAAAACTGGGTTCCGTGACGGTCACTGACCTGCGCGAAATCCTCGCCGGCGACCACGCCGACGAGAGCTGCGTGGTCGGTGTCGCTGACGACGTCCTCAAAGCCGCCGTGCGCCTCCTGTGGGGCGAAGGCATCGCGCATAGCGAGCTGCCACCGGTGCAGGACTATGCCGACGGCGACATGCCTGGATCGGTGCGCGTGGCTTGCGCTTCCAACAACGACGAACTGCTCGACGGCCATTTCGGTTCTTGCGAGCGCTTCCTGATCTATCAGGTGTCGACCAGCGAGATGCGCCTGATCGGCGTGCGGCCGACGCTGGATGCCGATCACGCTGAAGACCGCAATGCTTCGCGCGCGGCGCTGATCAACGACTGCCAGGTGGCCTACTTCCAGTCGATCGGCGGACCCGCTGCGGCCAAGGTGGTGCGCGCCGGGGTGCATCCGGTCAAGGTCGCCAAAGGCGGCATGGCGCGCGAACTGCTCGTCCAGTTGCAGCAGTCGCTGGCGAGTCCGCCACCCTGGCTGGCCAAGGTGATGGGCGTCGAGGCGGCTTCGCTGGCCGTCTATCGCGAACTCGTTGAAGCGGACGAAGAGACATGATCGACGCCGCGCTACTCGACCGCGTTCTACTCGGCGTATCACCACGACTGACTTTCGACGACCTGGCGCGGCAGTTGCGCGCTTCGTTTCCCGGCCTGCACATCACCGTTTGCGGCGAGGACGACATTCCGCCGCGGCTGACGCCCGCCGCCGAGAACGAACACTGCTACCTCTATTACGTCGATGCCAACGAGCACTGCCTCAAGCTCACCACCGACGCCGAAACGGCGACCGGACTGGCGGTGGCCTTGCGCAGCGACGATTGACCGGAGTTCCACATGACGACAGCTGTGGCTGAATCCCGTAGCCGAGAGTTGGCCGATGCCATCTCGGAAGCCTGCGTACGCATTCCGGTGGCCGCCGGTTCGGCGGCGCTGGCGCGCGAAATCGCGTTGATCGCGTCCGATCTCGCCTTTCGCGAGGTGCTGTCCCGCGGCGGCTGGTATCGCCTCGGCGGTGTCGTCGATGCGACCGGCAACCACATTGCCGGCGACATCGAGCAATGGGCCGCGAAGGAACTGGCGAGCCACGGCGATGACTTTCATGCGCTGGCCGACGCTTATACCGACAGCGACCTGCGCGCCACGCGCCTGACCGGCAAGACGCATTACTGGATCGCCGCGACCGGCAATGGCGCCGCCGATTTCATGCAGGTCGAGATCGAGGAACTTCAGGAAGTCCTCTGCCAGCCGCTGTTCGGCGGCGACGAGATTCCGGCGAGCATCGAGGAACTGGTCGATGCGCGCGAAGCCTGCGCCGGCAAGCCGACGCCGCTCGGTATCCCGTTCTATGCCTTGCGTCGCGTCACCGATGCAACCGAATTCCTCGCCCGCATGCGTGCCCAGAAGCCCGAACCGCAGCCGGTGCATCGCTTCATGGAGGCCTGGGAAAAGAGCAGTGCGGGCAACGCCGCGCAGTTTTCCAATCAATGGGTGCTCGCCGTGCGCGAGCATCTCGACCGCTATCGTCAGCCGATCCTTTCCGCGACCCCGGTCTCCGCCATCGTCGGTTCTTCGCCGAAATTCGAAGGCGGCTTCGGGTCGCGCGGCCTCGCACTGGCCGGCGCGCTGCAACGCTTCGACCGCCAGGCCGGCTATCCAATGGCCTGGTTCTTTCACATGCTTACCACCAAGGCGGTACCGCATGCGGTGGCCGCCGTCGTCGTCGAAGACATGCAGAGCGGCTTCGCCTATCTGCCCGAGCGCGACGTCAAGGTGGTCAAGGACTGGCTGTTCAGGCCTTACGGATTCTGAGGGTCCGGGATTCGCTCGATCGGTAGTGTGATCGTGAAGGTGCTGCCCAGCCCGGGCTGACTGGAGACGGCGATTTTGCCGCCATGGTTCCGGACGATGCCGTAGGAAACCGAAAGACCCAGTCCGGTGCCTTTGCCGACTGGCTTGGTAGTAAAGAACGGGTCGAACACCTTCGGCAATACATCGGCGGAAATGCCATGGCCGGTGTCGCCGATTTCGATCTCGACCATGTTGCCGCGGCGACTCGTACCGACGGTAATCCGGCCCTGGTCCCGAATGGACTGAGCGGCATTGACCAGCAAGTTCATGAAGACCTGACCAAGTTGCGAGGGTATGCACTCGACCTGCGGCAGGTCGCCGTAATTGCGGACCAACTCGGCCTTGTCCTTGATCTCGTTCCAGACCATATTCACTGCGCTTTCCAGGCAGGCATGGAGGTTGCTGTGCTGCCAATCGGCATTGCCGGTGCGTGAGAAGTCCTTGAGATCCTGGACGATCCTGCGTACGCGGTCGGCGCCGTCGATGGATTCGCCGATGAGATTGCGCATATCCTCTTCGAGGAAGGGCAGATCGGCGTTGCGCCTGGCTTGGCCAATCCGGTCATGGATGCTGGAGTCGGCCGGCAACAGCGGTTCCGCTTCCTGGTAGGCCTTCACGACATCGAGCAGGTTTTCGGCGTAGCCCCGGAGCGTGGCGAGATTCGAACGGATGAAACCCATAGGATTGTTGATTTCGTGCGCCACACCGGCCGCCAGTTGGCCGATGGCGGCCAGTTTTTCGGACTGAAGCAACTGGTTCTGCGTTTCCTCGAGCTTGCGGATCAACGCCGCCTGCTCCTCCTTTTCCTGGCGCAGGGCCCGCTCCGCCGCCAGGCGTTCGCTGATGTCGCGGCAGATGGCCATCGAATACTGCACGCCGCCATATTCGAAGGCGCCGGAGTTGACCTCGACCGATATCAGATGGCCGTCCCGATGCCGATGCTGCGTCGTCACGTTGTGCAGGCCACCGGCCGTTAGCATTTGGGCAATCTCGCCGCCCTTGCCCCATTTCTCCTGTGGCACGTTCGGGTCGATGTCGGCGACGCGCATCTGCATCAATTCGTCGGCGCTGTAGCCAAGCTCCCGCTCGGCCGCGGGATTGACGTACAGGATGCGCCCGTCGATATCCAGCCAGTAGATGCTCTCGTGAATATTCTCCACGGCGAGCATCGCCATCTGTAGGCGCCAGCCGGCGTTGTTGGGGTTCTTGATCACGGAAGCGCGTAGGGTTGGATGCGTCTGCGCCAGTATCGGCGACCGGTGCCGGCAGTGTCAATCGGACCCAGGCAACTCCACGACGTGCACCGCACAGGCGATGCAGGGATCGAAACTGTGGATGGTGCGCAATACTTCGAGCGGCTGCTTGCCGTCGTGAACCGCGTGACCCTTGAGAGCTGCCTCATAGGCACCCGCCTGCCCGAGGCCGTCGCGCGGGCCGGCGTTCCAGGTACTCGGCACCACCGCCTGGTAGTTGGCCGTCTTGCCGTTCTCGATCACGATCCAGTGGCCCAACCCGCCGCGTGGCGCTTCCATGAAGCCGACGCCCTGACAACGCTTCGGCCAGGTCGACGGTTCCCATAGCGCTTCGTTGAAGGTGTCGACGTCGCCGGCCTTGATGTTGGCGACGAGCTGGTCGTACCAGCCCTGCATGGCGTCGACGACGATGCGGGATTCCAGCGTGCGCGCCGCCGTGCGGCCGAGCGTGGAGTAGAGCGCCGCGACCGGCAGGTCCAGTTTCTTCAGGGCCATGCCGACCAGTTCCTTCGTCTGCTCGTGGCCCTTGGCGTAGAGCATCAGTACGCGCGCCAGTGGGCCGACTTCCATGGCCTTGCCCTTCCAGCGTGGCGACTTGAGCCAGGAGTAGGCCTTCTCGACTTCCAGTTGTTCGTAGGGTGGCTTCGGGCCGGTGTAGTTGAGCTTGGTCTCGCCCTGGTACGGATGTAGGCCGCGCTCGCGGCCAGCCGAGTAGTCGTACCAGGAGTGGCTGACGAATTCCTCGATCTCGCCCTCGGCATTGAGGTCGACTTCCTCGATATGCGACAGGTCGCGATTGAGGATGGCGCCGCGCGGGATCATGAACGAAGCCGGATCGTCCATGCCCTTGGCCGGGAACTCGCCATAGGTCATGAAATTGCCCAGGCCTTCGCCCTGCTTGAACCAGTCCTTGTAGAAGCCGGCGATGGCCAGCGTGTCGGGGAGATAAACTTGATCGACGAAGTCGCGTATCGAACGGATCACTTCCTGGATGCGCGCGAGTCCGGTGACATCCAGCGCCGTGCCGCTCTGGCCGCCGCGGAAGTGCGGTCCCTTGCCTTGTCCCTGATGCTCCGGCCAGATGCTGATGGCAACAGGCACACCGCCGACGACCAGCATCGGGTGCGGGTTCTTGCCACCGAATATCGCGTGCAGCGCCACCGCGTCACGCTGCCAGGCAATTGCCTCGAGGTAGTGCGCGACGGCCATGAGGTTTGCTTCCGGCGGCAGCCGGTAAGCGGGGTGACCCCAGTAGCCCTTGCCGAAAATACCGAGTTGGCCGGCATCGACAAAGCCCTTGAGTCGCTTCTGGACGTCGGCGAAATAGCCGGGCGAACTCTTGGCATAGTTGCTGAGCGACTGCGCCAGCGTCGAAGTCGCCTTCGGATCGGCCTTGAGCGCCGAGGTGATGTCGACCCAGTCGAGCGCATGCAGATGGTAGAAGTGCATGACGTGGTCGTGCACATACTGTGCGGCGATCATCAGGTTGCGGATCAGTTGCGCATTGGGCGGAATCGGATACTTGAGCGCGTCCTCGACGGCGCGCACCGAGGCGAGGCCATGCACCAGCGTGCACACGCCGCAGATGCGCTGGGCAATTGCCCAGGCGTCGCGCGGGTCGCGGTCGCGCAGGATGAGTTCGAGACCGCGCACCATGGTGCCGGAGGAATACGCCTCCTCGATGACATTGCCGGCCATGCGTGCCTCGATGCGCAGATGGCCCTCGATGCGCGTGATGGGGTCGATGACCAAGCGATCACTCATGATTGGGTTTCCAAGCTCTTCAAGTATTCCTCCAGCGCGCGGTACTGCGCTTCGGCCTCGCGATTGCTGGTGCCTTCACCGGTGGCGATGTGCTGGCAGATGCGCGCCATGCGTGCCTGCATGGCCGCTTCCCAGGCGTCGCTGGCGCTGATCTCGGGCTTGATGCACTCCTGCGCGGCGCGTGCCACGAAGTGGCTGGCCTGGCAGGTCCAGTTGGCGTCGTGCCCACACTGGGTGTAACTCGCTACCCGGGCCGAGTTCACGCCGCCTGCGGCGACGGCGAGCTCAGCTTCATTCGCGTCGCAACGAACGGCCAGGTCCAGCCCGGCCCGGACGCGCGAATCCGGGGTCAGGTCAAGCGCCTGACGAATCAGGTATGCAGTTGCCTGGCGGCGTTGGCAGTTGTCGAGCGTCGCCAGCGCGGCTTTGAATTCCTGATCGTTGGTGATGGTCATGTTCCGCGCTCCTATTCCGGGTCGGGAATGTGCTCGGCGATGGTTTCCGTCAAGCCGACCACGGGAAGATTCATTTTGTAATGTTCGAGCCCCTCTTCGAGGACGATGCGGCAGTTGGCGCAGGCGGTGACGAGGCGATCCGGCTTGACGGCGTCGAGCTGCCGCTTCTTGCGCTTGAAGGCTTCGAGGCGAAGTTCCTCGCCTTCCTCGATGCTGCTGGCGCCGCCGCCGCCACCGCAACACCAGTTCATGTAACCGGCATCCGGCATTTCGACGAAGTCCTTGGCGACCATCTTCATCAGGTTGCGCTGCGGCTGGATGACACCGCCGCGACGCGCCAACTGGCAGGGATCGTGGAAGCTCAGGCGATCCGTCTCCATGCCTTCGAGCTTGAGCAGGCCGGCGGCGCGGAATTCCTCCAGCGTCTCGACAATATGCTGGACCTTGAACGTGAACGGTCGCCCGATCAGGTTGGCGCCTTCCCAGCGCAGGGCTGTGTAGGCGTGGCCGCACTCGGGGCTGATGACGGTCTTGACCTTGAGCTTCTCGGCACCAGCGACGACGCGCGAAACGATCACGCGCGCGAGATCTGAATTGCCGATCTGCATGCCGGCGTTGGTCGCTTCGAAGGCTTCGGAACTCAGCGTCCAGGTTCTACCCACGTGGCGCATGACCTTGGCGATGGCGCCCAGGTATTCGGGGAAGTTGATGATCTCCATCGAGGAGAGCGTCACCATGTACTCGACGCCTTCCTGGTCGAGCGGAATGGCGATGCCGGTGTCGGCCTCGATGTGCTTCATCTGCGCCTTGACGGCCGGCAGTTTTACACCCATCGGGCTGCCGATGTTGATGGTGCGGGTGACTGCGCCCTTGATGCCTTCCGGCGCATGACCGGCGGCCGACATGCCTTCGCGCATCTTGCGGACCATGTAGACGATGTCGTTGCCGACCGGGCAGACGGCCGAGCAACGTCCGCATAGCGTGCAACTGTTGTAGACAAGTTCCTGCCATTCGGCGAGTTCTTCGTCGGTGACGGACTTGGACAGGCCGACCATTTTCGCCAGGCGGCCGAGCAGCGTGTATTCCTGCTGGTAGATGCGCCGCATCGGTTCCAGCTTGTGGATCGGCGTGTATTTCGGATCGCCCGTCTCGGTGTAGAAGAGGCAGGCCTCAGCGCAGATACCGCAATGCACGCAACTGCTGAAGTAACTGGCGATCGGCGCATCGATCATTTCCTTGAGGACGCGCACGCCCTTGTCGAGAGAGGCGCTCATACCGGCACCCCCTTGTGGCCATTCACCGCGCCATTGAACCAGCGCGAACCGAACACCGTGAAGGCGTGGAACAGTTTGGTGAAGGGCAGAAAGACGAGCAGTAGTTCGACGCTGAGGATGTGCACCGCCAGCATGAGCGTGTAGGGCAGCAGCAGGTGATGCACCGCCAGCCAGCCCGTGAGCAGCGGTAGGAACGTGAGCGTCCAGGTGAACCAGTCGCCGAAGGTGGAAAGGAAGCGCTTGACCGGCTTGAAGAGGCGATCGACGAGAACCGCGATCATCGCCGCCATGGTCACGACCGTGACGAAGTCGACCACCTGCGAGGGCAGGGCGGGCCAGACAACACCGGCGATGCTGGTCAGCAGCGCGATGTGCGGCGCGAACAGGAACACGACGACTGCGAGGCCGACGTGGAACACATAACCACCGATATAACTGACCGGCGAGGCTGGCAGCATGCCCGGTGGCGGCAGCGAGCGGCGGAGGATGGTTGCCCAGCCCGAAGCGCCCGGCGTGCTGCGCGACGCCGACAGATCCTTCTTGCGGCCCAGGCCGTAGATTTCGATCAGGCGCCAGAGTACGCCGACCACGAAGATCGTCAGCGCGAGGTTGAGGCCGGACCCGCGCACCCAGGTGAGAAATTGGAGTTCGCCCATGCTATGTCTCCGCCGGGCCGCCCCAAGGAGGCCGCCCCCCGGTGGGGGGCAGCGAGCCGATTCTGCGAGCGTGGGGGGCCATTACCGCTCCAGGTCTTCGAGCGTCGTGGTTTCGTGGCCGGCCTTGGCAGCGCCCTTCTTCTTGCGATTGAAGAAGGTCACGGCGGCGCCGGCCGCTACGCCTGCCGCGGCAGCCGCTGCGCCGACCTTGAGCGGGTGAGCCGGCATCGACAAGGCTTCATAGAAACCGCCGGCATCCCAGAAGTTGGGCTCCGAGCAGCCGATGCAACCGTGGCCCGACTGGATCGGAAACGAAACTCCGCCGTTCCATTTCATCGTCGCGCAGGCGTTGTAAGTCACTGGCCCCTTGCAGCCGAGTTTGAACAGACACCAGCCGCGGCGCGCGCCTTCGTCGTCGAAGGTTTCGGCGAACTTGCCCTGGTCGTAAAACGGCCGCCGATAGCAGCGGTCGTGGATCGTCTCGCCGTAGAAGGCCTTGGGGCGGCCAAGGGCATCGAGCTCAGGCAGGGCGCCGAAGGCAAGGTAGTGCGCGATGACGCCGGTAATGACGGTCGGGATCGGCGGGCAGCCGGGGATGTTGACGACGGGCTTGTCCTTGATCAATTCCGATATTGCCACGGCGCCGGTGGGGTTCGGCTGCGCGGCCGGCAGGCCGCCATAGGCGGCACAGGTGCCGACGGCAAGAATCGCAGCCGCATCCTTGGCTGTTTCCCGGAGGACGTCGATATTCGCGACGCCGGCGATGGTCGAGTAGCCGGGATTGCCCATGGGCACCGAACCATCGACGGCCACGAGGTACTTGCCGGCGTTCTCCTTCATCGCCGCTTCTCGCGCTGCTTCCGCCGCTTCGCCCGAAGCGGCCTGCAGCGTGTGGTGGTAATCGAGCGAGATCATGTCGAAGATCAGGCTCTCCAGGCTCGGGCTGTGCGAGCGAGTCAGCGACTCGGTACAACCGGTGCACTCCTGGAACGACAGCCAGATGACGGAAGGTCGTCGCGCCTTTGCCAGTGCGACGGCCAATTGCTCCGCAGCACTCGCGGGCAGCGCCAGCAGGGTTGCCATCGCGGCGCACAGCTTGAGGAAATCGCGGCGGTCGATGCCGTGCTGTTCAAGCGCTTCGCCGACGGTCTTGGTACGTGTGGCGCGATACTCCAGCAGGTCCATTTTCGTTACCCCTGTTGCCGGGAGACATGCCGTCGATTGTCCGCTGCGTCCCGACCACTACATTGAGGAATATCAAGGAGCGTCAAGGCAGTGGTCCCGAGCTCAGGTGTCCTTGGTCAGCTTGAACTTCTTGACCAGACTCATGAGCCCGTTGGCGCTCACTGAGAGTTCTTCCAGCGTCGTCCAGGCTTCCTGAGCGATGGCTGTATTCTGGTCGATCAGCGTCGAGACGGTCTCCATGTTGCTTGCTACGTCCGCGCTCGCCGCTGCCTGCTGTTTCGCCGCAGTGGCGATATGCACGGCCATGTCGGCCACCTTGTTGCTCGACGCGGTGATCTGGTCCAGGCTGCCAACGCTCGCGCGCATCTTGCCGATGCCATCTTCCACCTGCAAAGCCGCTTCGCCCATCGAGCCGACCGCGTGTTCGGTGATCTGGCGGAATTCGGCCACGGTGGTGGCGATGTCGTTGGTGCTCGACGCCGTGCGTTCGGCGAGCTTGCGCACTTCGTCGGCGACGACGGCGAAGCCGCGGCCCTGCTCGCCNNGCCAGCAGGTTGGTCTGGTCGGCAATCTCCTTGATGCTCTTGGTGATGTTGCCGATCTTCTCGATGGCCTGGTTGAGGCTGTCGATACTCGCGCTCGACGCCTGGACGGCGGTGACGACGCGCTCGGTGGCTTGCATGCTGCTCGATATTTCGGCGGCGCTGGTTGTCACCAGGCTGCGCGAATCTGCGGCCGAGTCCGCCGTTCGACCGGCGCTGTCAGCGACTTCGGCGACGGTTTGTGTAAACTCCTCGGCCGCCGCGGCCACGCTCTGAACGCGGTCGTGCTGCTCGCGCGAATGCCCGACGACCTTGGTCATTTCCGCGGTCAGGCGCTGGCTGCCGCTGTCGATGGCGAGCGAAGTCAGGCGTACCTCGTCAAGCATCACCTTGAGATGTACTTGCATGATGGACAGCTTGCTCAGGAGTTGGCCCGCTTCGTCATGGCGCGAGGTGTCGATGTCGTCGGTCAGGATGTTTTGCGAGATGCGGTCGAAGTGCGCGATGGCGCGCCGTATCGGCTCGACGATGGATCGGGTCAGCAGGAAGCCGGCAACGCCGAGCAGCAGCATGCCGACCACAAAGCCGCCGACGGCGAGCGCGCGGATGGTGTGGTAGCGATCCTGGGCCTCGGCGAAGTCCTTGTCGCCGGACTGCGCAAGGTACTGCTGCAGCGCGTCGGCCTTGACCATCACATCCTTGTAGAGGGGATTGATCTTTGACAGCAGTACCACCTGGGCCTTGTCGAAGTTACCTTCCAGCATGGCTTCGCGGGCGGGCTTGTTGCCTTCGACGGACAACTTGTCGCGCGCTTCGAAGAAGGCCTTGGCGAGCGTTTCTTCTTCGGGGGACTTGGCGGTTTTTTCGTATTCGGTGCGCAGGCTTTCGATGATTTCGCGGTTCTTCAGTGCGGCATCGATGTGCAGGCTGACCGGGTGGTCGTGCATCTTCGCGTATGAGTTGGCCGGGTTGTGCTGTAGCGCCAGCATGATCTGGGCACGGTTGTCGCCAAGCCGTTCCACCATCTTGGCAATGGCCAACGACGGCTTCAGGTGGTCCTGGTACGCTTCGCGCAAATCCTGGTTACTCATGTGAATGCCGGTGACGCCGACGATCGTGCCGGCGGCGAGCAGGAGTGCCACGAAGACCATCATGGCGGCCATGCGCACACGCAGGCTGATGCGCTTGTGCCAGGGCACCCGGGCGTCAAGCGGCGCCTTGGTACGGTTGAGTTCCTGGTAGAGCGATTCGGCCTGCCGGATCTGCTCGCGACTTGCTTCGGAGCGTACCGACATGTAGCCCACGGTTTGGTCGTTCTCGCAGATGGGGACCACGACGCCGTCGACCCAGTAGAAGTCGCCGTTCTTCGCCCGGTTCTTGACGATGCCGCGCCAGGGCCGGCCACTCTTGATCGTGTCCCAAAGATTCTGGAAGGCTTGCGGCGGCATGTCCGGATGCCGCACGATGTTATGGCTCTTGCCGAGCAGTTCCTCGCGGCTGAAGCCGGACAGCTTGAGGTAGGCATCGTTGGCGTAGGTGGTGATGCCCTTGAGATTGGTTCTGGAAACCAGGTATTGCCCTTTCGGGTAAGGTATTTCTGTCTGAGTGACCGGCAGGTTGATTTTCACTTTGGACTCCCCTGGTTAGCATTGCCGTGGGGTGGCATTGCCGCCAATCCCGATTGCAGCGTCATAAACGACCAATTCTAGTGCTTTCCGGCATCAGGGTGCGCCGGGCGTGTTTGGCTTCATACATCCGGCTATCCGCGGCCGCGATCAGTTCCTCCGGCGTCGCGTGGCGGGCGGGATCGTAGACGGTTACGCCGAAGCTGGCCGAAAGCCGGTAAGGACGCGCTTCATCGACGGCGATTTGATCGAGGCGTTTGCCGATGCGTTCGACGAGCAGGTTGGCGTCGTTTTCCGCGCAGTCGTGCAGTATCAACAGAAACTCGTCGCCGCCCAGTCGCGCCGCCACATCGCCGGCGCGAATCGATTCCAGCAGCTCGGCCGCGAGGGTGCGGATCATCCAGTCACCCTCGTGGTGTCCATGCTGATCGTTGGTGACTTTCAGGTGGTCGATGTCGATGAAGCATACGGTGAGCGGCCGCTGGTCGCGGATCGCCCTTTCCATTTCGGCAGAGAGCATCAGCAGCCCGGTGCGACGGTTGACCAGGGCGGTCATCTCGTCGAAGGTGGCGTAGTAGCGCAGCGTCTGCTGTGCCTTCTTGATCTCGGTGATGTCGGTGATGCCGATCACGTAGCTGCGCCGGTTCGAATAGCTGATCCGGCACGACGATGCCAAGGCTTCGACGATGCTGCGACGAGCGTCGATCAGGAGGACTTCATACTCGTTGAGAATGTCGCCGGTATGGACCTTTTCCAGAAATGCACGATTGGCTTCGTGCTGGGTATCGAGAAAGTCGCTGATCGGCCGGCCCAAAAAGCCGTCGGCGGAACAGCCCATCAAGGCTTCCGCCTTGCTGTTGCCGCGGATGATGACCAGGCTTGTTTCGTCCATCAGAAACATGGCCGTCGGGCTGGCGGCAAACAGCCTTTCCAGGTCCTCTTTGTGGTGTTCGTGCCGATGCATGTCGTGGCGCAGCCGACGGACCGCCGGGGCGAAGATCAGCCGGGCCTCGAGAATCAGGACCAG
>PMIH01000265.1 GCA_003158255.1 Rhodocyclaceae bacterium | reverse complement strand
CCTCTCCCGCTTGCGGGCGAGGGGGCAAACGAATCGCTGCGTGAATTTACGATTCTTGTGCAAGGTCATGCAATACCACGATCAGTTGATCCACGTCGGCCTCGGTATGCGCCGCAGACAGGGTGATGCGCAGCCGCGCTGTGCCCTGTGGCACGGTAGGCGGACGGATCGCCGCAACCCAGATGCCGCGCTCTCGCAGGCCTTCGCTCAGTTTCAATGATTGCTGGTTGTCGCCGATCAGCAGCGGCTGGATGGCCGTTTCCGACGGCATCAACTGCCAGGGCAGATCGGCCAGCCCGCTGCGCAATTTGACAATCAGCCGATGCAAATGCGCGCGCAGTGCATCGCCTTGCGCGATCAACTGCAGGCTCTGCAGCAACGCAACAGATAGAGCCGGAGGAGTAGCGGTTGTATAGACATAGCTGTGCGCATGATTGACGAGTGTGTCGATGACCACCCGTTCCGCCGCGACAAAAGCGCCGGAAACCCCGGCCGCCTTGCCCAGCGTTGCCATGTAGATGATGCGTTGCGCTGCAATACCGAAATGCGCCAGCGAACCGCGCCCCTGCTCACCCAACACGCCGAACCCGTGCGCATCGTCCACGTACAGCCAGGCATCGTACTGCTCGCACAGGGCTAGTAGTTCACGCAACGGCGCCATATCGCCGTCCATGCTGAATACCGCATCGGTGATAACCAGCTTTCTGCCGCTTGGGGTTTGTGCCAGCAGTTGCGCCAACTGCGCCATGTCACCGTGCCGGTAGCGTTTGGTATCGACCCGCGACAGCAGCATCGCATCGTTGAGCGAGGCGTGGTTGAGCTTGTCGGCGCAGATGGTATCGCCGCGTCCGGCCAGCGCTGGCACGATGCCGATGTTGGCCATGTAGCCGGTGGCGAAGTGCAACGCCCTCTCGGCGCCGAAGAAGGTCGCGAGTTGCGTTTCCAGGTCGCGGTTCGGCGGAAAGTGGCCGCCGAGGTATTCCGAGGCGCCGGCGCCGACGCCCCAGCGCAACATGCCCTGCGTCGCGGCGTCGATCAAGTGCGGATGCGAGGCCAGGCCGAGGTAGTCGTTGCTGGCGAAGGAGAGCACCGGCTTGCCGTCGATCAGCATTTCCGGCCCGCAGGCGGTGCCGGCCAGGCGGCGCCGCCGCAGCAGGCCTTGTTCCTTCAGTTCGGTCAGTTGGTCGCCGAAGTTCGTTACGTTGCTCATGGCGTCAGGGCCTCGTCCAGCGCTTCGCCAACCACGCGGCAAAGCAGTTCGATTTCGTTGTCGGTGAGCACGTAGGGCGGCATTAAATACACCGTGTTGCCGATCGGTCGCAGCAGCGCGCCGCGTGACAGCGCGGCGCGGTAGAAACGGCGGCCGAAGCCGGCATCCGCATCGACATCGAATGCGAAGATCATGCCGCGGCGACGGTTGTGGCGCACCTGCGGCTGGCCGGCCAGCGGCCGTAGCAGTGCCTCGATGCGGTTACCGAGTTCAATGTTGGCGGCGAGCACATCGTCCTGCGCAAAGATGTCGAGGGTCGCCAGCGCCGCCCGGCAGGCCAGCGGATTGCCGGTGTAGGAATGCGAATGCAGGAAGCCGCGCGCGGTGGCATCGTCGTAGAAGGCCTGGTAAATGCCGTCGCGCGTCATCACGACGGAAAGCGGCAGGTAGCCGCCCGTGATGCCTTTTGACAGGCACAGGAAATCCGGCCGGATGCCGGCCTGCTCGTGGGCGAAGAAGGTGCCGGTGCGGCCGCAGCCGACGGCGATTTCGTCGCAGATCAAATGGACGTCGTAGCGATCGCACAGTGCTCGTGCACGGCGCAGGTACTCGGGATCGTGCATGGCCATGCCGGCGGCGCATTGCACCAGCGGTTCGACGATCAGTGCGGCGGTTTCGTCATGGTGCGCTTGAAGGTGCGCTTCCAGCGCGGCAGCGGCGACGTGGGTGGCATCGGCGCCCAAGCGCGCATCGGGTGAGGGCAGTACCGTGGCGCCGCGCACCAGCGGTGCGTAGGCGTCGCGGAAAATGGCGATGTCGGTGACGCCGAGCGCGCCGACCGTCTCGCCGTGGTAGCCACCGGCGAGACTGAGAAAACGGTTCTTCTTCGGTCGGCCGACATTGCGCCAATAGTGCGCCGACATCTTGAGCGCGATTTCGGTGGCCGAGGCGCCGTCGGAGCCGTAGAAGCAGTGGCCGAGTTTACCGCCGGTGAGTGCCGAGAGCCGTTCGGAAAGCTCAACTACCGGCGCATGCGTGCAGCCGGCCAGCAGCACGTGTTCAAGCGTTTCCAGTTGCTCACGCAACGCCGCGTTGATGCGCGGGTTGCAGTGGCCGAAGAGATTGACCCACCAGGAACTGATGGCATCCAGCCAGCGCTGGCCGTTCGTGCCGACCAGCCACGGCCCCTCGCCGCGGGCAATGGGCAGGAGCGGCAAATCGCCGCTGTCGTGCTGCTTCATCTGCGTGCAGGGGTGCCAGACGGCGGTGAGGCTGCGCTGGAGAAGACTGTCTTGCATGGGCGGCATTCTACCGCCCGCTCGTCATGCGACCGACTGGATCCAGCGCGAGAGTGAGGCGGTGTCCATCGCGCCGGCCTGGCGTGCGATTTCGCGGCCGTGCTTGAAAACGGCGATGGTCGGAATGCTGCGAATGCCGAAGCGGGCGGCGAGGCTCTGCTCGACTTCGGTATTGACCTTGGCCAGCCGGTAGCGCGGTTCGAGCGCGCGCGCGGCCTGGGCGAAGGCCGGTGCCATCGAGCGGCAGGGGCCGCACCAGGGCGCCCAGAAATCGACCACCAGCGGCAGGTCGGAACGGGCGGCATGAATGTCGAAGGCGGCCTGATCCAGTTCCAGCGGCTCGCCGGCGAACAGGGCGGACTTGCATTTGCCGCA
>PMIH01000325.1:24593-24757 GCA_003158255.1 Rhodocyclaceae bacterium | reverse complement strand
CGACATCCGCTCGCCGCTGGCATCGATCATTACGCTTGTCGAAGGCGCTGGCAGCCAGGCTGGCAGCGACTACTTGAGCCGCCTGCAACGCGCGGGCCACTACGCCCAGAATGCGCTCAACCTTGCCGATGACTTCTTCTGTCTTGCCAAAGCGGAAGCCATCG
>PMIH01000325.1:0-24559 GCA_003158255.1 Rhodocyclaceae bacterium | reverse complement strand
TCGACCAGGGCTGCGGCATCGCACCGGGAGACCTCGGGAAATTGTTCACCCGCTATGGCCGCATCGCCAGGTCTGGCCAGCCAGCCCAGCCCGGCGTCGGCCTCGGGCTAGTCATCGTCAAGACCATCATTGAGCGGCACGGTGGCAGGATTTCCGTCGACAGTACGCCCGACGCCGGTTCGACCTTCCACATCCATCTCCCCTGCGCCCGACCTGAAGGCGCCTGAACGCCGCGATATTGCGCCGCATCATCTCTCGCGCCACAATGGCAACAAGAATGCAGGGAGACGGAAAAATGGGGACCACAGAGACAATCGACTTCATCGAGAACCGCACCTTCGATGAAATCGGCATCGGCGACAGCGCCACGCTTGTACGCACACTGCGGCAGGAAGACATCCAGATGTTCGCCATCATGTCGGGCGACTTCAATCCAACTCACGTCGATCCCGAATACGCCCGTTCGTCGGACTTCCGGGAGGTGGTGGCGCACGGCATGTGGGGCGGCGCGCTGATCTCGACCGTGCTGGGCACCCAGTTCCCCGGCCCCGGCACCGTCTATGTCGGCCAGACGCTCAACTTCGCGCGGCAAGTGCGCGTGGGCGACACCATCACCGTCAACATCACTTGCCAGCGCAAGTTCGACCACAACCACCATATCGTCTTCGACTGCCTGTGCGTTAACCAGGATGGCGGCACCGTGATCCAGGGCGCGGCCGAGGTGCTGGCGCCCGTCGACAAGATCCGCAGGCCGAAAGCCGACATGCCCGAGTTCAGGCTTTCCTCAACCCGCAAGGCACGTTACGAGCACCTGCTACAGATCACGCGCGGGCTGGCGCCGATNNNNCCGCCGAATCCGGCGTGGCGCTGGCTCGCGAAGGCGAAGTAGTCGCGCTGATGAAAGGTTCGCTGCACACCGATGAATTGATGTCCGAGGTGGTGGACAAAGCCACTGGCCTGCGCACCGAACGTCGCATCAGCCACGTGTTCATGATGGATGTGCCGACTTACCCGCGGCCCCTGCTGATCACGGACGCCGCCGTCAACGTGCAGCCGACGCTGGAAGACAAGGTCGACATCGTCCAGAACGCGATCGACCTGGCGCTGATGCTGCACATTCCCGAACCCAAGGTCGCCATCCTCGCTGCCGTCGAGACGGTGAATCCCTCCATGCCGGCGACGCTCGACGCCGCCGCACTGTGCAAGATGGCCGACCGTGGCCAAATCAAGGGCGGCATCCTCGACGGCCCGCTGGCTTTCGACAACGCGATCTCCGAATTCGCCGCCCGCACGAAAGGTATCCGCTCGGCCGTCGCCGGCCGCGCCGACATCCTGCTGGTGCCCGACATCGAATCCGGCAACATGCTGGCCAAACAACTCGAATACCTCGCCGACGCGCTCTCCGCCGGCATCGTGCTCGGCGCCCGCGTGCCGATCGTGCTCACCTCGCGCGCCGATTCCGCCGAAGCCCGCGCCGCCTCCACCGCCATCGCCGTCGTCATGGCCCACACCGAACGAAAGAAGCTCTGATGTCCGAAGCAATTCTCACCATCAACGCCGGCTCGTCCTCGATCAAGTTTGCCTTGTTTGCCAACGGCCACGCCGTCCCGGCCGAACCAGAAGTCGTCGGCCAGATCGACGGCATTGGTGCCCGTCCCCACCTGAAGGCGAAGAACGCCGCCGGCGACGTGCTCGACAATTGCGACCTGCCGCTGACCGGCGACGGCCAGCACCGCGCCGCGCTCGCCTTTCTGGTCGACTGGCTGCACCGTCACGACGACGGCCGTACGATCGTCGGCGTCGGCCATCGCGTCGTGCATGGCGCGGAAACCTATTCGCGGCCGCTGCTACTCGATGCCAACACGCTCGAGGTACTGCGCGGCTTCCTTCCCCTGGCGCCACTGCACCAACCACACAACATCGCCGGCATCGAGGCGATGACCGCGGCGCTGCCCGGCGTGCCCCAGGTGGCTTGTTTCGACACTGCCTTCCATCGCAGTCAGCCCGAGGTCGCCCAGCACTTCGCCCTGCCGCGCTCGATCACCAACATGGGCGTGCGCCGCTACGGCTTCCACGGCCTGTCCTACGAATATATCGCCACCGTGTTGCCCGAGCATCTCGGCGAACGCGCCAACGACCGCGTGATCGTCGCCCACCTCGGCAACGGCGCCTCGATGTGCGCAATGCATCATCGGCGCAGCGTCGCAACCACCATGGGCTTCACCACCGTCGAGGGCCTGATGATGGGCACGCGCAGCGGCAGCATCGACCCCGGTGTGCTGCTCTACCTGATGGAGTACCAGGGCATGGACGGAAAGGCGCTGGAGAAACTGCTCTATAAGGAATCCGGCCTGCTCGGCGTTTCCGGCATTTCACAGGACATGCGCGAACTGCTCGCCTCCGACCGCACCGAAGCCCGCGAAGCCATCGACCTCTTCTGCTACCGCATCGTCCGCGAAATCGGCTCCCTGGTCGCCGCGCTGGGCGGACTCGACGCACTGGTCTTCACCGGCGGCATCGGCGAACACGCAGCACCTGTGCGCGCACAGGTCTGCCATGCACTAGGCTGGCTTGGCGTTGAACTCGACGACGCCGCCAACCGCGCCGATGCTTGGCGTACCACCACGACTGACTCTCGCGTCGACGTTTTGGTGCTGCCGACCAACGAGGAATGGATGATTGCCCGCCATACTGCGGAACTGATCGACTGAACCGGGCCCGCGCGACGGGTAGAATTGCCGCCTTCGCGTTCACGCGTCGCCCATGTCCGCCCGACCGCCCGTCCGAGACACACCGCTGCACCTTCTGATCGTCGTCGCCGACGTCGGCGAAGCCGCTGCGCTGGCCGCACGCTTTGGTGCCGTTGCGGCCGACGAGCAAGGCTTCGGACACGTCACCGATGCAGCCGGGCTCCGCGCCGAATTGCGTACCGCCCGATGGGATGCCGTACTCTACGTCTTCGGCCTGCCCGGCTTGACGGCGCCCGCGGCGCTGAAAGTCCTTCATGGGCTGGATCTCGATCTACCCTTCGTCGTCATCGCCGACCCGGCCGACGAAAAAGCCGCGATGCGTGCCATGCGTTCCGGTGCTCACGACGTGGTCTTTCGGGATCGTCTCGATCGTCTGGTACCCGCCGTCGAGCGCGAGGTGCGCGAAGCGCGCCACCGCGCCGACCATCGCGCCGCGCTGGCCATGGTCAATGACAGCGACGTCCGTTTTCGCGGTCTGGCCGGCAGCTTGCCGGGCATGGTCTTCCATCTTCAGCGCAGTTCCGACGGCAGCTACCACTTCCTCTACGTCAGCGAAGGCAGCCACCGCCTGTTCGGCATCAAGCAACACGAGTTGCTTGCCTCGCCAAAGAGATTCTTCGATGCCTTCGAAGCCGACGATCGCCGCGCACTGGACGTCGCCCTCGCCGAATCGGCGGCGACAGGACTCCCACTCGACTGGTCTGGTCGCCTGCGCGGCCGCAGCCGGGGCAAATGGGTTGATTTGCGGTCAACGCCGGAGCGCGGCGATGAGGCGCACGGGAGCCACAGCACCGTCAGTTGGCAGGGCATTGCCACCAACATCACCGCGATCAAGGAAACCGAGGCCGCCCTGCGCGCTTCGCGCGAGCAACTGTCCGAACTGTCCTTCCATCTGGAGGCGGCGCGGGAACAGGAACGCGAGCGCATCGCCCGCGATATTCACGACGAACTGGGCAGCATCCTGGTCCGCCTTAAGATCGAAGCGACGTTGCTGGCCGGCAAACTGCCTGCTGAGCCCCCAGCGTGGCGAGAGAAGGCCCGTTCGATCGAAAGCCTGCTCGATCAGGCGATGGGCGCCGCCAGTCGCGTCGCCCGCGAACTACGTCCCGGCATCCTGAAGGAATTCGGTCTGCCGGCAGCCATCGAGTCGCTGGCCGAGGACTTTTCCCAGCATATCGGCGTGACCTGCCGCGTTCATTGCGACCAGGACCTTGAGCCGGATGCCGATACCTCGCTGGCCTTGTTCCGTATCGTTCAGGAAACGCTGACCAATATCGCCAAGCATGCTCATGCATCGCTGGTAGTCGTGCGCCTGAAGCGGGAAAAAGGTAGCATTGCGCTCGAGTTGCGCGACAATGGTCGCGGAATCTCGGAAACCGACATGGCAAAACCCAAGTCCTTCGGCCTGCGCGGAATTCGTGAACGCGTACACAGCTTGGCCGGCGAATTCACCATCGCGTCCGGCGAACATGGCGGCACCTACATCCGCTTGCGTGTTCCCGAAACGCGCGGGGCCGAACCCGCAGTCGCCGAGGAAGCCGAAGACATCCAGCGCAAATTATTCTGACAATGGCCGAAAAGATTCACGTACTCATCGCCGACGACCACGCCATCGTGCGCCAGGGGCTGAAGCAGATCCTCTCCGAAACAGAGGATCTGGTCATCACCGGAGAAGCCGAAGATGGCGTCGAAGCCCTTCAGCTGGCGCGCCAGCAGGAGTGGAACGTATTCTTGCTCGACGTCTCCATGCCCAACCGCAACGGCATCGACACACTGAAACAGCTCAAGAAGGAATTCCCCCGGCTGCCGGTCCTGATCCTGTCCATGCACCCGGAAGAACAGTATGCGATTCGCGCCCTCAAGGCGGGCGCTTCCGGCTACCTGACCAAGCAGAGCGCACCCGAACAGCTGGTAACGGCGATTCGTCAGGTGGCAGGCGGAAAGAAGTACGTCAGCCCGACGGTGGCGATGCAGCTCGCCGACGCCATTGCCAACGACTCAGAACAGCCACCACACGAGCTGCTTTCCGACCGCGAATATGAGGTTCTGAAACTGATCGCCGCCGGCAAGACGCTGACCCAGATTGCGGAAGAATTGAATCTGGCGGTTGCCACCATCAGCACCTTCCGAGCGCGCATCCTGACCAAGATCGGGCTCTCCAGCACCGCCGAGTTGATCCGTTACGGCCTCGAACATAGTCTGGTATAGCCGGCATGGCAGAACAACAACCGTCCGAGATCGCGCGCGAAACACTTCGCCAGCTCGCCTTGCGGCGCGTACCGCCGACGCCGGACAACTACCGGATGCTCTACCATGAAATCTCCGGCACCTTGGCGGCGGAAGGCTTCCCCGAGCGCGCGCTGAAGGGTGTCGTCGCCGGACTGCCGCGAACCACATCGGAGCAGATGCGCTTCGCCCGCCAGATCGAGTCGGCCATCGGCGAAGGCAGTTGGGACAGCATCAAGACCACGCTGTCTGATCTGCTCACCAAGTCTGCAGCGACCCCACCCAACTGGAGCGTCTTGATTCGCGAGCTGATGAGCCAGTACGAAGCGCGCCACGCCGGCACCACGCCGGCGAAGAAACGCGAGACGCTTGAGCACGTGCTTTCCGCTTCTGGCACACCAGACATCCTGTTTACCCGTCTGCAATCGCTGACAAAAAACTGGGCGCAAGGTATCGCGACCGAGAACGCGTTAGCCGAAGCCGCGCCCACCGAGGCGGCTGCGAGCGCCGTCGCCGGCGATAGCCGGCCGATGAATGCCGAGCTACAGGACCTGCTGGCGCAACTGCTGGACCAGACGTTGACCGTACTGCTTGTCGACACGCCGGAGCTGAACACGGAAGCGACCGGGCTGGCCGCGGATATCCGTGCCGCCAGCACCCAGGAACAGATCACTGCCTTCACCACCCGCCTGAAGAAATTCAACTACCGGCTGCAATTCGTCGCCGAGGACCAGGCCGAACTCCGCACCGCCCTGCTCCACCTGCTCCAACTGATCATCGAGAACATCAATGAACTGGTGATTGATGACCAATGGATGCACGGGCAGGTCTCCGTCGTGCGGGAATTGGTCGATCAGCCGTTAAATCTCCGACAGCTCGATGATGTCGAGCGACGGCTCAAGGACCTCATCTTCAAGCAGAGCACGCTCAAGAAGGGGCTCAACGACGCGCAGGAACGGCTGCGAAAAATGCTGGCAACGTTCGTCGACCGGCTGGCCGACTTTGCTGCCACAACAGGCGAATACCACGAGAGAATCGGCGTTTGCGCCGCCAAGATCAGCAAGGCCAGCGACATTGCCGAGCTATCCGACGTGCTCGACGTGGTGATGCAGGAAACCCGCACCGTGCAGTTGGCGGCGCAACGCTCGCGCGACGAACTGACGGAGATGCGCACCCGCGTGCAGGAAGCCGAGCTGGAAGTGGCGCGGCTACAGGAAGAACTGGCGCAAACCAGCGACATGGTTCGCCACGACTCCTTGACAGGCGTCCTCAACCGCAAGGGCATGGAAGAGGCAGTGCAGTCGGAGGTGGCGCGAGCACGTCGGCGCAATGCGCCGATGTGCATGGCGATGCTCGATATCGACAACTTCAAACGACTCAACGACACCTACGGCCACGATGTCGGCGACCAGGCGCTGGTGCATCTCGCCCAGGTAGTACGCGAAACACTGCGCCCGCAGGACACCCTGGCCCGCTACGGCGGCGAGGAATTCGTCATCGTTCTCACGGATACCAAGCTTGACGACGCCATCACTGTGATGGTCCGTGTGCAGCGCGAACTGACGCGCAAGTTCTTCCTGCACAAGAACGACAAGCTGCTGATCACGTTCAGTTGCGGCGTCGCAGAGTTGTCCGCCGACGAAGAGCCGGCGGGAGCGATCAAGCGTGCTGACCAGGCGATGTATCTTGCCAAGCGGGCGGGGAAAAACCGGGTGGTGGCGGCCTGACGGGTTCTCAGACCATGCTACTTAGTCAACAGCAGGTCGAAGCGGTAGTGGCTGGTAATCAGATGTGGGGGCTGCGCCAGAGCCACAACCCTCGAGAAGCCGACATACTTCGCCATCTCGCACAGAATGTCCTTCTTGAACCAGGTGCCCATGGCCGGCTTGCTGCCCTTCAAGGAATCGAAATAGGCAGCCACCCATTCTGGCTTATTGTAGAAGTCGAAGATGCGATCAACATCCGGGATGTCGCCAATGAGGAAGATACCGCCAGCCGACATGGCATTCCGAATCGTCTCGAAGATCCCGATCGCCTCGCGTTCTGAAAAATACTGGAGCGACGTATACATCACGCCCTTGGAGAATTCCGCCGCCGGCAGACTGACCTCCCTGATGTCGCCAATGGTCACGACGATGTTTGGGTAAGCGACTGGATCTATTCTTTCGAGCAGCGTCCTGGAAACATCGACGGCAGTCACGGACCGGCATTTCCGGGAAAACGGTTTGGCGATCAGCCCGTTGCCCGCACATAGATCGAGCAGTGTGTCGTCGGAACCCGGGTCCAGCTTCCTCTCGATCTCAGCCAATTGCAGTTGCCACTGCTGGTCGTCGATAGGCACCTTGAGCACCGTCCGCGCCACCTGCGCCTGGGGGTTTTCCTGGTCGAACATCGAATTGTTCGTCCAGTATCGGACCCAGTAGTCATCACGCTGTTCTTTGACACTCATACCAGATACCTCATAGCAATGAACCTGCAATTTCCACGTCACCCGACGGCAGCCGCCAAGGCCTCTGACTGACCACCTTCAACCAGTTGGTACGCACCAAGGAGTTCTTGGGTTCCGGATCGGCCGTTTTCCATAAGCACGTCAATGAGAGAAAGGTTGGGGACAAACTCGGCGGCTCTCTGGCGATACGAAATCGCCATCGGCTTGAGAAACCGAAGCGCAATGCCGGAGTGCTGAAATGCCATGGCATCGTAAAGAGATTGCCCGCCAGGCAGGTTGACGTAGGTCGACGCGTGTTCAGCGATACAGATATCGCGTATCCGTTGCTGCCCCACCAGATGCCCGTTCCCGTAGCAGCGACTGGATAGCACCCATTCGGTCTCGATGCCGAGAAACGCGGAAAGCGCTTTCAGTTGATTTGCCAGGTACCCCGCAAGGCCATCGACTTCATAAGCGATCAGTCGTTCGATCAGCGGAAACACCTCCTCGAAGTAAGGGGCACGACGATAGGTGGTCTCAATGGAACGAACGAGCTTTCTTCTCCAGTAGCTTTCGGGTTGCAACCCAATGTCACAGATATGTTTGTTTTGCGACGCGTGAGCTAGCGGCACAGTAACGAATGTCGGTACGCCATTCACAAGAATCCGGTTGCGGTTAACCCAGCCGCGATTGATGTAATTCACATCGTCCAGTATTACAAATCGATCCGCCGCTCGGATCAGTTGCCAATATCCGATATACGGAAAGAAATACGGCTGCATGATCGCCAAGGTGTTCATGGTTCCGATTAGACGGCGATCAGCCCAGATACGTAGTGGACCTGCTCCATGGACATCGCCGGATAGATCGGTAAGCAAATGACCTCAGCCGATATTCTTCTAGCTACTGGCAGATTTTCATGAGCCGCTGACGGCATTCCCCGGTACATTGGAAAATCACTTATCAGCGGGTAGAAATAGCGTCTGGCATAGACCGCGTTGTCACTCAGCTTCTGATAAAGCGCATCCCGGCTGAGCGGATAGTCCGGCCGGACCAGTATCGGGAAGTAGGCGTAGTTGGCTACCCGTTCAATACTGATCGGCAGACAGCGGATACCTTTGACCCCGGCCAGCAATTCCCGATAGCGGGCATCGATGGCTTTCCGCTTTTCCAGGGCCGCGTCTATGCCCTTCAGTTGCAGTAACCCGAAAGCAGCATTGATTTCGCTCATCTTGCCGTTGATGCCCGGTGCGACCACCGTCACCTCGTCGACGAAACCGAAATTCTTCAGGTGATCGATCCGCTGCTTTGTTTTGGCGTCGTGGCAGACGATGGCGCCACCTTCGAAAGTGTTGAATACCTTGGTGGCATGGAAGCTGAGCACCGACAAATCACCGTGATTGAGCACACTATCGTCGCGCAACCGCACGCCAAAAGCGTGGGCAGCATCGTAAATGACTTTCAACCCATAATTGTCGGCAATTCTTTCGATACGATCGACGTCGCACGGATGGCCATAACAATGCACCGGCATGATGGCTGTCGTATGGGGTGTGATAGCCGCCTCGATCTTGTCCGGATCGAGGTTCAGCGTACGCGGATCGATATCCACAAATACCGGTTTGATGCCATTCCACAATAGGGAGTGTGCTGTCGCCACGAACGAATAGGGCGTAGTAATCACCTCTCCAGTAATGCGAAAAGTCTGTAGCGCAGTAATGAGGGCAACCGTTCCACTCGTAAATAGGGCTACGTGTTTGACACCAAGATACTCACACAGTGCCTGTTCGAACTGCTGGTGATAGGGTCCATTATTGGTCAGCCACTTACTGTCCCAAATTTGCTGAAGATAAGGAATGAACTCTTCCAAGGGCGGCAACTCGGGTCGCGTCACATAGATCGGTAGTTCTTCTTTACGTTCCGTCATTCGCTCTTCTCCGAGGTCGGATCAGCCTTGTTTGCGGTCACTTCAAAAGACTCCGGTGCCAGGTCCGCGCACCAGCGCTGCCACATAATCCGCATGGCGCGCTGGAATGCGTCGGCAACCAAGGCGGGTTGTCCCAAAGGAGAATTGTTGAATCGATCACGCAGTCCGGCACGAATTTCCGCCAGTCTGGCAATATGCCGCGCCTGATCCAATCCCTTGGCCACAAAGTCGTCAGCGTTCTCGGCAATAAACTCTTCGAGGCAAGCAAAGCTCATTAGTCGGGCCCCCGACCAGCTTGCCGGAGTATCACCGACCATGGTCAGAGTCGGCACTCCCATCCACAGCGCGTGGTTGATCGTCGTCCCACCGGTGTAGGGAAAGGTATCCAGACAGATATCGACTTGCTGGTGCAATGCGAGATATGGTTCCAAGTTGCAGCGCTTGTGGAAGTCAAGTCGCCCGCGCTCAATGCCCTCGTCCGTAAACCACTGAACCATCGTCTCATGATTGTCGTCGAGCGGCATGGCGCAAATCAACATCCGTGAGTCTGGCAATGCACCTAGAAGTCGCGACCACAGGGCGACCTGGTCGCGGCCAATCTTGCTCGGACGGTTGAAGCTGCCAAAGGTCACAAAGCCCCGGCTGAGCGCTGGCAGGGGATTCACGTCTGGGGATACTTCGGCCGGAACAAATGGAACAGTGGTCGGCAGGTACACGAGTTTTTCCGTGAATTGCCACGCGAACCGCTCCTCGGGCAGAAAGAACTTGTCCGCCAGGTAGTAATCCATTGCACGCAAGCCCGTGGTACCCGGATAGCCAATCCAACTCACCTGAATCGGCGCCGGCTTGCGCGCAAATACCGCAAGGCGGCTCTTTGCGGAGTGACCCGAGAGATCGAACAGGATATCGATACCGTCTTCCCTAATCCTTTGGTCCAAGGCCTGGTCACTCAGCGCGGCAACTGGAATCCAATGGGCGAAATACTTTCGCAGTCTGCCACTGACCTCGTCTTCGGCCGTCAGATTGCTGTATGCATACAAGGACAACTGCGGAAAGCCACTCAGATAAACGAGCATGGGTTCCACGAAAGAAGCCACCGCATGGTTTCGCAAGTCTCCGGAAACAAATCCTATCCGAAGGCCTCGCTCTGCATCCCTTGGGTTTGCGTGTTGCGGCGGTCGTCCACGAAACGGCGCCTCGAAGTGATCGCCGAATCCGAGATGCTCGGAATACAAGGTCTGAGCGTCCACATGCGTATCGTTGGAAAGACAAAAGAGCAGGTTGCTATGCGTCTCGGCGGCATCGGGATCGATCTGTAGGGCGCGCCGATAGCATTCCGCGGCCTCGTCCAGGTGTCCCCCGTCATACAGAACAATTCCTAGATTGTTATGCGCGTCAGCATAGCCCGGCCGTAGTCGCAACGCTCTCCGGGAGCTCGCTTCGGCTTCGACCAGCAACCCGATATCCCGTAGCGCCGCACCAAGATTGTTGTGCGCTTCGACCATGTCCGGCTTGGCCTGTATCGCGCGCCGATAACTGGTGACAGCCTCGTCCAGTCGTCCCTCCTTATGCAGGATGACACCCAAAGCCCAATGCACCATAGCGGCTTCCGGATCGATTTCCAGCGTCCGTCGGTAGGCAACTTCCGCTTCACCGAGTCGCCCCAGACGATAAAGGGCCAGGCCCAGGTTGCCGTTTGCCTTCGCGTGGTCCGGATTGATCCGGATTACCCGTTGGTAACTGGCAGCAGCCTCGTCCAGTCGTCCTACGGCATCGAGCGCAATGGCCAGATTGTTGTGTGCCTCGGCATCGTTCGGCTGAAGCGCCGTGGCTTTCTGCATGGGACCGATCGCGTCCCCATTCTGTCCAACACGGTTATAGACGACACCCAGCATCTTCCAGCCCGCCCAATGTTCGGGAAAGCGCTCCGTCATGCCCTGAGCCTTGGCGGCGGCTTCGGAAAGCAACCCCTGATTGAGCAATGTGATCAGCGAATTGATTTCCTTGGCATTGGGCTCGTTGTTCGGCCGCGTACCGAACCTTTTCTTCCTACTGTTCTTGGACTCCGGACTTGACACGCCGGCATGCAGACGCACCGCCAAAGCATCCACCTCATCTCCGGCCAAGCCGTGCTCCCGCGCGAGTGCCAACGTCTGTCGTGCACTGTCCATCTGGTTATCGAGCGCCAGGGCATCGATATAGCTCAACCAGTACTGTGCCTGCGCCGGGTCAGCATCCAACGCTGCAATGAAATACGGCAGGCCTGCTGCCGGCCGCCCCAATTGCACCGCCACGGTGCCCTGGTTGTGGTTTGCCTTTGGATGCGCCGGATCGATTTGCAGAATGGCTTGATAAAGCTTCTCCGCCTGATGCAAATCACCGGACCGCTGGCAAGCGACAGCCTCGCTGAAGGCTTGCTCGATCGCAAGCAGTGCTTCTTGCGGCACCGAACCACCAACTGTCATTTTCCGGTTCCTTTCGCATGCGAAAGTCGTTACTGGGCTCGCGCACCGACTGCCTTGGATAAGGGTGGCGCAGGTGATTTCTGTTGCAAGACCGAACATTCAGAATGAGCCGACGAAATTGCTACGCAATCATCACCTTGGTTCAAGGTCGCCAATGCATCGGGTTTAGACATTTTTCGATGGGTCTTCGTAGCGTTCGGAAAATATTCGTAACGCCATTTCTCAAGTGATCGTTTCATCAGCTCGCAATCATATCCATTAGCACCTCGCTGAGCTTGACACGGAAGAAGACCCACCGGAAGCGATCAAGCGTGGGGGAAAGAACCGGGCGGTGACGGCCTGATGCCTAGCGTTCCCTCAGCATCCACATGACCTCGACAAAAGTCGGGGCGTCTTTGCTGGCAATCGCTTCAGTCAGCTTGCTGATGTAGCTGTCGTTGTGTGCCGACCGCCGCGCGAAGGACTGGATGAACTGAATGACCCGCTCATCGGTAAGTTCCTTGTAATGCCCGGCTATCCCGACCAGCATGACCTGAATGGTGGCGAGGTTGAAGACCATGGCGCGATATACCTCGAGAACACTGCCAAGCACAAAGGGGAAGCGAGTGGCGAGGACTTCGTTCACCAGGTAGTTCTCCAGGATGTAGCCCTTCTCTCGGAAATACGGCAAGTAGTATTCGTCGTAGATTCTTTCGTAATTCGCCATAAGCGCGGCCATGCTGCCTGCCGCCTCATTAGTGCGCCCGCCGAGCAACCCGTCAGCTGACGCGGTCAAGGATTCCTTGAAGCGCGGCGTGGCACCGGTCAGAAAGTCGGCGAGAAAGCCGCTCGTGTATTCCAGCTTGCGCGGAAGGTTCCCGGGCAGCCGTTCAAACTCGGTTCCGACATAGCCGGGGTCAGCAAACAAGGCGGCGAATGTCTCCAGCGCAGACATGATTTCCACGATATTTCTGAATCGCGTCTTGCCGTGCGCGGGACTCACTTCGTTCAGCAGGGAGCCGAGCAACATCATTCGTGCGCCCAGGCTCACTTCCCGCCATTGCAGAATGCGCAAGATCAAAGCCCGCAACTGGCTCAGGACGGGCGCATCCTTGGCGTCACAAAGGACGTTGAAAGTCAAAAAGCCGCGCCGCGCCAGGTCAGCATCTGCATCCCCCTGGACAAGCACGGTCGGTTCAGGATGCAGCAATGCTACGCGAGCAGCCTCCGGACAGGAGACAGCCAGTCCGTATTCGCGCTGCGAGCCAAATTGGTTCACAACGCGTGGATAGATAGCGCAGGTATTGCTCAGTGATTCAGAGCCCATTTCCTTATGAATCGCGCACAGCATGTCGTACCCAAGAAATGCACATTGCCCGTTTGGCAGGAACTTGATCGTGGCGTATCTCACCGTGCTACGAAGTTCGGGGCTCGGCTCCAACTGTATCTGTTCATGCAACAGGAGTTTCAGGGGTTCGCTCCGGCAAGCCTGATAACGCTGCCATGTCGCGCGATCGATGTCGATGCGCCAGGCGAAACAGCAGCAGTTGTCCTCGCATTCGCCGCCAATGCATTGGAACTTCGCGTAGTAGTCGGGTTGCACCACCTGATCCCGGGCAACCGCCAGGTTCCTAGCCCGGTCACCCCCGGCCGGTCGCTTCTTTGCCATATCGATTCTCCGACGCATTGCACGACAAGAACGGCCTGAACAGCGGCCACCTGAATGGATTGTACGTGTTGCTCTGACGGTCCTGCGAACCCACCCGCCGCACTTGGTGCCCATCCACCCGTAAGCCTTCGGTTCGGCGCGGCTTGATCCCGCCACAGGTGGCGTGTCGCCACGGCTGACTTTTCAGACCTTCGGCGAGTCGCCGGATAATTCCTAAAGTTTCTGTTCAGCAATCCGTTACATGGCTCAACGGGACACAAAATCACCCGCCGAACGAGGAGCAAAGGCTCCCCAAGTAAGAGATAACATACTGAAAGGATTGTAAAATGGCACAAGTCATCAACACCAACGTCACCGCACTGTTCGCCGCCTCCGCCCTGAACAGGTCAGCTCAAGCCCTGCAAACCGCGCAACAGCGCCTTTCCTCCGGTTTGCGCATCAACAGTGTCAAAGATGATGCGACTGGCTTGGTAACTGCCACCACCTACGACGCCTCGATTCGCGGTACGAACGTGGCCATCCGTAATGCCAATGACGCGATTTCGTCGGGGCAGACCAACGACGGTTATGCCGCGCAAATCGTCGAAAACCTGCAACGCCTGCATGAAATCTTCGTTCAAACGAATGACGCCGGCAACTCGGAATCTGCCGCCCTCATCACGGAGAATGGCCGTATCGCCAAATTGACTTCCGCTGCTCCTACCAACGTGACGGTTGACGGTTCTGGCGGCACAGTTAATGGAACTGGCACGGCCATCACCGCGCCGACGGGCAGCACAGCCGCCGCCGTCCTGACGGACATCACCACGGTAACCGCCAACCGCGCTGCCTACGGTGCCGACATTGCGACGTTCTCGTCGGCTGTCGCGACGATGCAGAGCGCTGCGGTGAACCTCTCCGCCGCCTACAGCCGCGTCATGGATACCGACTATGCCGTCGAGTCGATGAACGCGACCCGCAACAACATTCTGCAGCAAGCCGGTACCGCCGCTCTGGCGCAAGCCAACCAGAACCCGGCCCTGGTGCTGAGTCTGCTGAAGTAAGGACAATAGGTAAGAGTAGGGCCCGGTAGAGGCAGTTTCGCCTGCCGGGCTCTCGAACTTTCGGGAAGGATCGAAAAATGATCATCCAGACTACATTCAATCCGGTAGCTACCCCACCGGAACCGCACAGCGCGGCTCCCGATGGAGCAAAGCCGGCAGCGGTAGGGCAGGCACCCACGCCACCGCCACCATCCAAACAACAGGTCGAAGCGGCGGTCACCGCCATAAATCGGTCCCTGCAGCCGTCTGATCACGCCCTGAACTTCAGCGTCGACCAAAAGACTGATCGCATCGTGGTGAAGGTTGTGGACAGCGAAAGCGGAAAGACGTTGCGGCAGATTCCTTCGGACGAAGTACTCGCAATCGCCGAATCGATCGACCACTATCAAAAAGGGCTACTATTGAGCCAGAAGGCTTAGCGGAGAACGAGATCATGGCTGTATCGACCACCACCGTCCTGGACGTCCCGTCGCTCGTCTCGCAGTTGATGGCGGTTGAGCGCACGCCGATCACCAAGCTTCAGACCAAGGTTACCGACACCCAAAGCAAGATTTCATCGTTCGGTACCCTCAAGGGCTTGGCGTCGACCCTGCAGTCGGCCCTCACGCAAGTCACTTCGAGCTTTGCCAGCTACGCCGCCACATCGTCTGACAGCAGCGTCTTTACCGCCAGCGCGGGCAGCACCGCAGTAGGTGGCAGCTATGACCTGGTGGTAACTTCGCTGGCGCGTGCGCAAACCTTGGTAGCGGCAGGTCAGGCTTCGTCGACTACTAAGATCTCAACGAGTATTGGAACCCTGAGCATTACCGTCGGCGGCACGACGACAGGCGTCACGATTCCTGCCAACGCCACGCTCAACGACATTAGTAGCGCCATCAACGCCGCCAACATCGGTGTTTCGGCCACGATCATCAACGACGGAAGCACCAACCCTGACAACACCAAAACGCCCTATCGGCTGGTATTGACGTCATCCAAGACTGGCGAGGCCAACGCGATCAGCAGCATCGACAGTACCGATAATGCGGATCTCAAAAATCTGTTGGCTTTGGCGAACATGACGGAAAAAGTGCATGCCACCGATGCTGAATTCACAGTTAACGGCATTGCCATCAAGAGCGCATCCAACACGGTCACTGATGCCATTCAAGGGGTGACACTCACCCTGAAGAACACCACCGCGTCCAGCACACTGTCGGTAGAGCGCGATACTTCCGGGATGGAGAAAGCCCTCTCCTCGTTCGTCGATGGCTACAACGCCCTCGTCAGCCAAGTCAAGTCCCGTTCGGCGTATCCCACTTCGTCTTCCGACACCTCGCAAGTTCTTGCCGGTGACGGTACTCTTCGGCTCATGCTTGAGCAGTTACGCGGCATCTTGTCGGCTCCGGCGACAGGAGGCAGTCTCTCCTATCTGTCACAGGCAGGAATTTCGATTCAGGCCGACGGTTCTCTGAAGCTCGACACCAGCAAATTTGAGAGTGCGACGGCGAGCAACTTTGCCGACGTGCAGAACCTTTTCAATTCGACGTCCGGCTTTATGACGCGTCTCAACGCGTGGTCAACTTCTGCATTGCAGACCGGTGGGTTGTTTGATGCGCGCGTGGGCACACTGAATGATTCCGTCAAGAACTACAATGACCAGATCGACAAGCTCGAACGGCGGATGACAGTCTTGCAGCAACAGTACACAACCACATACACCAACTTAAACACCTACCTGGGCACGATGGATGCGTTGAGCTCTTATCTGACCTCGCAGTTCTCCACTTCCAGCAAGACCTCATCGTGAACACTACTGCAGCAATCAACGCTTACAGCAAGATCAGCGTGGAAAGCAGCGTGATGGGTGCGGACCCACACCAGTTGGTCGCTTTGCTTTATGAGGGAGCCCTCCTCGCTATCGCCCGGGCCCGGGAAGAAATCCGGGGTAAGCACACTGAGGCCAAAGGAAAATCTATTTCGATGGCCATTGCCATTGTTGGTGAAGGACTGAACGCGTGCCTGGACCGGAAAGCTGGCGGAAAGCTGGCCAATGACCTTTCCGCGCTTTATGACTATATGGTGAAGCGTCTTGTCGACGCAAATGTGCACAACGACGTTTCGGCACTCAACGAGGTAGCGAAACTGCTACAGGAACTCAAGGACGCCTGGGACACGATTCGCCCACAGGTCGTCGGCATCGCTGGAAGCCTGGCACGCGGTTAGATGACCAATCCCGCCCGCGCACTTGAGAATTACGAGAGGCTGTTTGTGCTTACCCGGGGATTGCGCGAAACCGCCGCCCGTGGCGAGTGGGACGGTCTAAAGGTAATACAGCAGAAGCGGGCCGCCCTGTTCGAATCGATGGTACCTGTCGATTCGACGACAACGCTCGACCAACCCGCCCGGCAGCGCAAGGACGAACTGATCCACCAGATCCTGACCGCCGAGGCGGAGATCCGGGAGTTGGTGCGGTCCCACTTGGCGCAACTACATACGGCACTCCAGGACAGCCGGCAGGAATTGCGTCTGCTCAAGGAATATGGGAGACACGCCGGGTGACCAACGACTGCGGACATAATTCGGTCCCGAGCCGGGGCGGAATTGGCCGGCGATCTGGCCGTTCTTTCCGCGAACACCGCACAGCGCTAGGTCTTACCATGCTGGCAATGGCTTCCCAGATCGACATCTACGAGGAAATGAGTGCGCTCTCGGCCCGCATGGTCGAGGCAGCGCAGGCCAACGACTGGGAGAACCTGATCGGGCTCGAAAAGTCAGTCGTCGCGTTACGCCGATTGCTGGAGGTGGACGACGACAATAGCCGTCTTTCCGCCCGGGAAGTCGAATTGAAACGAACGCTCATCCAGCGCATCCTGGACGACGACGCAGAAGTTCGGCGTCACACCGAGCCCTGGATGGAACAGGTACGGCAGTTTCTTGGTGGTAGCGCGCGGCGCAAGCAGGTAGAAGGCGCCTACGGCGCATCTTCCTGACTTCCTGGTGGCCCGCGATGGCTACCAATAAGCGTCTCGCCTGTCTCTTCCGCAACGGAGCTAAGTCATGGCCGTGATCCCGCCCGACGCCGGGATTCGCATGCGAACGCAGACCGACGTCGGTCAACTCCAGGCGCTGGCGCCTGTGCGGGGAGTCTCCGCCGATCTCCCCGAGTTTCAGGTGGGCCAGGCCTTCAGCGCCCGTATCCAGGAGTTGTTGCCGGACAGTACCTACAAGGCGCTGGTTGCCGGCAAACTACTGACCCTGCAATTGCCCGAAGGGGCAAGCCCCGGCGACACGCTCGAACTGACCGTGGTCGATCGCTCGGGAAAAACACTGATCGCCCGTCGCGCGGAGAATCAATCGACGGCAGCAGGCGGCGCCGCGCAACCCTATCCGTATACAAAGATCTCCACTGCGGGGCGAATGATCGGCCAGTTGCTGCTACCCGAGGGGGAATCGCCGCGTCCGGCAGCGCTCACCCGAGGCCAGCCGGTTCTGACCCAAGCGCCGACCGCCGCCGCCGATCTGGCACCTGCCCTCGAAAAAGCAGTCAGTGAGAGCGGTCTATTCTATGAAGCGCACCAGGCTCAGTGGGTTGCCGGAAGGCGCCCCCTGGCATCATTGCGCGCCGAACCGCAGGGACAGCTTCCGGTCGCACCCAGGCAGACGTCGCCAAACGCCGGGGCGCTCGCAGACGTGACGCAGGCACAGGAATCCTTGAGCGCAAGGGCCAATGAACAAACGCCGGGCACCTCTCCCGGATCGACCCAGCAGTTGGCGACCGCGGCGACCACGTCAACGCAATCCGGGCAAAATCCGTCTTCCGTACCGGATGGAATCCGCCCGCTAGTTCAACAACAACTCGATGCGGTCTCCACCCAGCGTCTCGCATGGCATGGTGAAGTTTGGCCCGGACAATCGATGGATTGGGAAATTGAACGCGATCAGATTGGCGACCGCGAAACTGCGCCAGAAGCTAGCGACGTGCCGCGATGGAGTACGTCTTTGCGCCTGACCATGCCACAACTGGGAACCGTCAATGCCACGGTGCAACTTAGCGGCAATCGCCTGCGCCTGAGTCTGGTCACAGCGGGCGATGAAACTGCAAGTACGTTGCGCCAACAGGCACCTGATCTTACGCAGATGATGGCGAACGCCGGCCTGACGATCCAGTCCCTTGATGTCCGACATGAAACCGAATAAGCCGTCGGGCACCGATGACGATAGAAGCCTGGCCATAGCACTCGCCTATTCGCCCGGCGATGCCGCGCCGCGCGTCGTCGCCAAGGGGCGGGGGCTTATCGCGGAGGCCATCATTGCCCGCGCGCACGATCACGATGTATATGTTCATGAGTCACCGGAGATGGTGGCGCTGCTGATGCAGGTCGATTTGGACGACAGAATTCCGCCACAGCTCTATCTTGCCGTGGCCGAACTTCTGGCTTGGCTCTACCGGGTGGAAAAGAACAGTCCATCAGCGAAGTCGTGACCGGGCTTCAATCACCGGAAGGCTGGCAATCCAGATAGAATTTGCCGGTCATGACGCCTACAACTCCCAACGCTACCGGCCTGCTCGGCACCGCCGTGACAGCGCATCCGTTGCTGGAGCCGGCGGACCATTCCCAGTATCTGCTCCATAACAAGAACGAGATTCTGTTCGTCCTGCGCAGCATGCTCGCCAGCGCGGACAACATCACGATCCATTTCAACGATGGCCGAGACTTCCTTCTGTCTGCGCTCATCGCAGTCGATGACGCCGGAATTACACTCGACTATGGCAGTAACCCCGAAATGAACCAACGAGCGCTGGCCGCCGATAGACTCTTCTGCGTCACCAGCCACGAGAAGATACGTATTCAGTTCTTGCTGCATGGAATCCGTCAGATCCAAGACAATGGAAGACCCGCCTTCCGCGCCGCGCTTCCCGACACCGTCCTGCGATTACAGCGCCGCGAGTATTTCCGGCTGACGGCGCCGATCGCCCGCCCCATCAAGTGTCGAATCCCTGCCGGCGCTGACAACAAAACCGTTCCCGCCGCAACGGAAGCGAACGTTATCGACATAAGTGGCGGTGGTCTGGCCGTGGTAGTGCCGCCGGCTGGCTTGGCATTCAATACTGGCGATGTATTCTCGAGCTGTCGAATCGAACTGCCCGACGTAGGCATCATCGTTGCCACGTTGCAGGTGCGCAACATATTCGAGGTCACGCTGCGCTCGGGCGCACAGGTGACCCGGGCTGGCTGCCAGTTTTCCAACCTGCCAGGCCCCATGCTGACGCTGGTTCAGCGATACATCATCAAGGTGGAACGGGAACGCAAAGCCCGCGAAGCGGGCGTGACCTGACGAACTACAGCATCAAAGCTGCATGTTCATGATGTCGTTGTAGGCCGTTACGAGCTTGTTTCTGACCTGCACCATCTGCTGGAAGGACAGGTTCGCTTTCTGGAGGTCAATCATGACATCCTGCAAATTGACGGCGTTCTTCCCAGTAGTGAAGTCCTCGCCAATCTGCTGCGCCTGCTGCTGAGCCTGACTAACCTGATCGATCGCAGTTTTCAGCGCTTGCGAAAAGTCGGCACCGCCGACCGACGAGGCCGATTCTGTTGGTTTTCCTTGAGCCAAAGCACTCGCGGAACGCAACTGCGCCAGTGCTTGATCAAGATTGCGGGTATCGATTGCCATGGTTGCCCGATCAGTCATTTGTCACGATTCCAAGAGCAAACCCCGTGCCAGTCTGCATGCCTATTCGACATCAATCTCGCCATCCTGTCGATACTGCGCCAACTTGTAGCGCAGGGTGCGCTCAGATATTCCCAGTAATTCAATGGCTTTCTTGCGCGAGCCGCCGACTTTGGCCAAGGTATCGAGAATATGCTGGCGCTCGAGATCCCTTATGTTTGCTGGCGCCGATGTTGAACCGGATGCTGCCACGGCAGACGCCACCGAAGGCAACAAGGTTTCGCTGATCACCGCCGAGCCAGTCAACAACAGCGATTCCGCCTTGATCTCGTCCGTCGGAGCGAGAATCAGAGATCGTTGAATCGCATTTTCCAGTTCACGCACGTTGCCGGGCCAATCATAAGCGGCAAGTTTTGCCTCTGCCCCCGGCGCCAACCGCCCCAGCCTGCCGACCCGAAGACCATGCAGCGCCAGGAAGTGCTGGGCCAAAGGCAAGATATCCCCCGGTCGCTCTCGCAGCGCGGGAATCACCAGCGGAAACACGTTCAGGCGGTAATACAAATCCTCCCTGAACCGCCCTGCCTTGACTTCGGCCGTGATATCACGATTGGACGTGGCAAGCACCCGAATATCGAGCGCCAGCGGCTTCTTCCCGCCAACTCGTTCCACTTCCCTCTCTTGCAGGACTCGGAGGAGTTTAGCCTGGAGGCCAAGCGGCATTTCCGAAATTTCGTCCAAAAGCAGCGTGCCACCGTTCGCCTGTTCGAACTTGCCGGCCTGAGCCACTTGCGCACCCGTGAAGGCGCCACGTTCATGCCCAAACAATGTAGCCTCAAGCAGACTGTCTGGAATCGCCGCGCAATTTATCGCGACAAAGGGCCCGCGCGCGCGCAACGATTGGTCGTGGATGTAGCGAGCGAATATTTCCTTGCCGGTACCGGATTCGCCGGTCAGCATTACGGTAGCGTCAGTTCGCGCGACTCGCGAAGCGAGCAACAATGCCTCGCGCGTACGCGGGTCGACGGCAACCACCCCCTCTGCCTGGGGAGGTATCGCGTAGCGGGAAATCTGATCAAGCAGGGCCTTTGGCTCGAATGGCTTCAGCATGAAGTCGCAGGCGCCGCCACGCATCGCCGCTACGGCTTTCTCAACTTCGCCGAACGCCGTCATCAACATCACAGGCAGCGCTGGCTGCCGACGGCGAATCTCCGCAAGCAACTGTAGCCCATCCATGGGCGCCATGCGCAGGTCGGAAACGACCATGCTGAATTGCTCATGCTCCAAAATTTCCAGCGCCTCGCGCCCGCCGGGCGCTCCTTTGGTGCGATGACCCGCGGCATCCAGCGTCAGCAACAGGGCATCGCGCAGCGCATCGTCATCCTCCACAACCAGAATACTCAGACACTCACTCATAGCGACTCGACCAAAGGCAGTGAAATGACAAATTCAGTACCAACACCCGGCTCGGAAGACACTTCGACACCGCCTCCGTGGGCACGCGCAACGCCACGAACGATAGCAAGCCCAAGGCCAGTGCCCTCGCTGCGCGTGGTAAAGAAGGGTTCGAACAAGCGTGCTACGACATCAGCCGTCATTCCGCGTCCATTGTCGCGCACAACCAAATTCAAGTGATCATCCACCCGGCATGACGCCAAGGTAACACAGCCGCCAACCTCGACTGCCTGAAAGGCATTCTCGACCAAGTTGGTCAATGCACCGGCGAGTGCCTTGCGATTGCCCGTCAGTTGCACGCTGCCAGACTCCGGCTCAATTCGGAATTTGACATTGCGGATGCGTGCAAGTGGCTCAAACGTGTGTGCGAGTTCACCGAACAGGTCCGCGACGGGAAATGTCTCTCGACCCAGCACTTCGCCCCGCGCAAATAGCAAGGTATCCTGAATCAAACGCTCCAGGTGCTTGAGACGACCGACTGTCTTCTGGGCAATTGCCACGCGGTTGGTCTCTGGAAGCTCCGGATTTTCCAGATTGCCGGCATAGAGAAGCGCTGCGGCAAGCGGTGTACGCAATTGATGGGCGAGTTGCGCTGCCATTTCACCCATGGCGGCCAGACGCTCATTGCGCTCTGCCTGTGCCCTGAGTCGGTGGGTTTCCGTAACGTCATGGAGAAGAACAATGCGGCCACCGGCGGAGTCCAGCGGTGTTACCGTCACGGCCAGCCGACGCTCGCCCAGTCGGTGTTCCCCCGGAGTCTCGGTGGCAGACAACTGATGTTCAAACTCGGCCCAAAGCACTCCCACCGGGGTGCGGCCGAGCAACCGCCCGGACGCAGCGTTTGCTTCGACTGCCCTTCCCCCGGCGTCAAGCACGACAACCCCGGCAGGCAACGCTTCCTGAAGCAGCGTCATGCGCTCGGTCAGGGCCGCCACCTGCCCTTCCAGTCTCGAATACGCCGAAGCAAGCTCCTCCGACGCCTGATTGAAAATATGGAAAGCCTCGGCGAGACGAGCAGTATCGACAGTGGTCGCGGGTGGAATAGGAGTGTCCGTCACGTAGCCATCATGGCAGAATCGATGGGGTGCAACAACTTGCGAAATACCGGCAAATTTTGCCGCTACTTACTGGAACCCGGCGTGCTTATAGGGCCCACAATCCGGCAGCGGCCAAATTGGCTGACCGATACAGAGACAAATAACCGATGGCCAGTGCGGAGCAGAGCCTACCTCTGAATTTTGCCTCCTTCAGTCGCATGAGTACGACTCAGAAGGTCGGGACGCTTGCCGCCATTGCATTGGCTATCGCCCTTGTGGTCGGCGGTTTGCTGTGGGCGTCGGAACCGCCATACGGTATTGTTTTTGCCAACCTCGAGGAAAAGGACGGGGGCCAGATTATCGCCGCGCTCGAGCAACAAAACATCCCCTATCGAATTTCCGAGGGCGGCAGCGCCATTCTGGTTCCTGCCAACCAGGTTCACGACGTTCGGCTGCGACTGGCGTCGCAAGGCCTGCCAAAAGGTGGCTTGGTGGGATTTGAGGTCATGGATACCCAGAAGCTGGGAATCAGCCAGTTTGCCGAGCAGATCAACTACCAGCGAGCCTTGGAAGGGGAACTGGCACGGTCGATCCAGTCGCTCGGTGCCGTCAAAGGAGCCCGAGTGCATCTGGCCATTCCAAAGCAGACTGCCTTCTTGCGAGACGAGCAAAGGCCGACGGCTTCCGTGCTGGTGGCACTCCATGCCGGTCGCCGGCTCGATCCATCGCAAGTGGCTGGCATCGTCCATTTGGTGTCATCCAGCGTGCCCCAATTGAGCCCGGCAAACGTCAGCGTGGTAGATCAGGATGGCAATCTGGTTTCCGAACCGGGCGATGCCGAAAAACTGAACGGACTGGATCCGTCGCAAATCAAGTACGTGCGTGACATCGAGCAGGAATATCGGCGGCGGATTGAATCCATACTGGCGCCAATGGTTGGCGCCAATAATGTCCGAGCCCAGGTTACCGCCGACATCGACTTTACTCAGACCGAGCAAGTCGCGGAAACCTACAAGCCAAACCCGATTCCAGGCACTGCGATCCGCAGTCAGCAGACGGCCGAAACGGGCAGCAGCGCAGGCGCGGGAGCCGTTGGCGTACCGGGGGCACTGACCAATCAACCGCCCGTGCCGGCGACGGCACCGATTACCAATCCGGCGGTAGCGGGCAGTAACGGCACCGGTGCTGGTCAGTCCCCGGTCAATTTCAGCAAGAACGCGACCACGAACTACGAGGTCGATAAGACGGTCAAACACACTAAGGCTGCACCGGGCGTCGTCCATCGTCTGGCGGTGGCGGTCGTAATCAACCATAAGTTCGATGCGGCCAAGAACAAGTCGTCGCCGCTCACTGAAACGGAAATGAAACAGGTAACGGCACTGACTCAAGAGGCAGTTGGCTTCACCAAGGAACGTGGGGACACGGTTAATGTTGCCAACGTATCCTTCGCTCGACTGGACCAGGAGGTGGTTGCCGACTTCCCGATCTGGAAGGATCCGTGGTTGACGTCGACTGCGAAGGAAATTGGCCGGTGGCTGCTGTTTGCACTCCTTGCCTGGCTGCTTTGGACCAAAGCTTTCAAGCCACTATTCGAGATGTTTGCCGCTGCTGCGCATCGCGTAGAAGTCGAGCAGACAGCCGCCGCTGAAGCCGCCGTCGGCGGCACCGAAATTCATCATGGCGGCCACGGCAACAAGAGCTACGATTCGAAACTGACGCAAGCACGCGACTTGGCCAAACAGGATCCAAAACTGGTTGCCGGCGTAATCAAGGAGTGGGTCGGTGGCGAACCCAGATGACGGCCTGGAAAAGAGCGCGATGCTTCTGCTTTCCCTGGGTGAGGACGAAGCCGCCGAGGTTCTGAAGCATCTCGGACCCAAGGAAGTCCAGAAGCTTGGTCACGCCATGGCGCAGATGAAGGCGGTACC
>PMIH01000247.1 GCA_003158255.1 Rhodocyclaceae bacterium | reverse complement strand
GACGCGCGTCGATACGCCGCTGGTTTCCGGAACCCAGATCTTCTCCGGGCAGACGGCGCACGAAGTGCGCACCATGTTGGAGATGGCCGTCCAGCCCGGCGGCACAGCGCCAAAAGCGCAGATTCCCGGCTATCGCGTCGCCGGCAAGACCGGTACCGCGCATAAAATCGATGGTGGCATCTACGCCGACAAGTACGTCGCCTCATTCATCGGCTTCGCGCCGGCATCGGATCCCCGCATCGTCGTGGCAGTGATGATCGACGAGCCCTCGGGCAACAAGTATTACGGCGGCGATGTCGCGGCGCCGGTATTCGCCGAAGTGATGTCAGGCGCACTGCGCACCCTTGGCGTGCCGCAGGATATCCCGCTCAAGCCGCTCATCATGGCCGAGGCTGTCAAGGAGGGCGTGTGACGCCGATGGCAATCCTTGCCGGACTCGAAGCGCAGGGCGTGCAGGCAAAGAGCCTGTGCGCCGACTCGCGCGTGGTGCGCCCCGGCGATGTCTTCGTGGCTATGCCCGGCCATCGCACCGACGGCCGAACATTCATTCGCGATGCCGTTGCCCGCGGTGCTTCGGCGGTACTGCACGAGGCCGGTGTCGATGTCACGGTTTCGGTACCCGCCATCGCGGTTCCCGGCCTGGCCGCCCTGTCCGGTGAAATTGCCCACCTCGTTTACGGCCGGCCGTCGGAACAACTCTGGATGGCAGGAGTGACGGGGACGAACGGCAAGACCTCAATCTCGCAGTGGATAGCCCAGGCGATGGGGCTGTTTGAATGTCCGTGCGGCGTCATCGGCACACTCGGCAGTGGCTTTCCCGGCAAGTTGATCGAGAACGTCAATACGACGCCGGATGCCATCAGCGTCCATCGCCAACTCGCCGCCTTTGTCGATCAGGGCGCCGCCGCCTGCGCGATGGAAGTGTCATCGATCGGCGTCGAAGAAGGCCGCATCAACGGCGTCCATTTCGATGTCGCCGTGTTCACCAACCTGACCCAGGACCACCTCGACTATCACGGCAGCATGGCTGCCTACGCGGCCGCGAAAGAACGGCTCTTCGCCTGGACAGGGCTGCGCGCCGCGGTGATCAATCTCGATGATTCGTTCGGCGCGGAACTTGCGGAGAAACTTGCCGGCCGCATGCGCACCATCGGCTATACGCTCGACGCTAAAGTCAGTCGTGGCGAGACGCTGGCAGCGACGGACCTGGCGATGACGGCGAGCGGACTGGCCTTCACGCTGAACGACATTCGCATCGAGGCGCCGGTCGTCGGCCGTTTCAACGCCAGCAACCTCTTGGCAGTGATCGGTGCGCTGCTGGCGGGCGACGAGTCGCTTGCCGACATCGCGGCCGCGTTGCCGCGCATTGTGCCACCGCCGGGTCGCATGCAGGCGGTCGGTGGCGCCGGCAAACCCCTGATCGTGATCGACTACGCCCATACCCCCGATGCGCTGGAAAAGGCGTTAACCACGCTGCGGGAATCCGCGACGGCGCGCGGCGGCAAGCTCATCTGCGTCTTCGGCTGCGGTGGCGAGCGGGACGCCGGCAAGCGGCCAAAGATGGGAGCCATCGCGGAGCGACTGGCGGACCGAGTCTTGCTGACCAGCGACAACCCGCGCAGCGAAGATCCCGTGGCGATTCTCGCCGGCATCGCCGCCGGCATGAAATCGAAGCCGATGGTCGAGCCCGATCGCGCCTTGACGATCCGGATCGCCGTCGCTGAGGCCAACGTCCGCGACGTTGTTTTGCTCGCCGGTAAGGGTCACGAGTCATATCAGGACGACGCCCACGGGCGCCAACCGTTTTCCGATCTGGAACAAGCGCAGCGTGCGCTGGAGCGCTACAAATGATGGATCTTTATGAAACCGCGCAAGCAACGGGGGGTACCGCTAGTGTCGAAGGACATTCCTTCACCGGCGTATCCACCGACTCGCGTTCGATCGCCGCCGGCGAGCTGTTCGTCGCGCTGCGCGGCGACCGCTTTGACGGCCATGCCTATGTGCGCGACGTCCTCGCGCGCGGTGCCGCCGCCGCGATAGTCGCCCACGATTGGGCCGAGCAACACGGCAAGGGATTGCCGTTGGTGCATGTCGGCGATACGCGCCTGGCGCTTGGCAGTCTCGGTGGCCACTGGCGCCGGCAGTTCGCGCTGCCGCTGATCGGCATCACCGGCAGCAATGGCAAGACGACGGTCAAGGAAATGTGTGCCGCCATCTTGCGCGAACATGAGCGCCGGGATGAACTCGATCCGGTCGAAACGGTGCTCGCGACCACCGGCAACCTCAACAACGACGTCGGTCTGCCGCTGATGCTGCTCAAACTGCACGCCGGCCATCGTGCCGCGGTGATCGAGATGGGCATGAATCATCCGGGCGAAATCGCCTATCTCACGCGCCTTGCGCGGCCGACCGTGGCGCTGGTGAATAACGCGCAGCGCGCACACCTGGCCGGTCTCGGCACACTCGGCGATGTAGCTCGCGCCAAGAGTGAAATTTTCGATGGTTTGTCGGACGATGGCATCGCCGTTATCAATGCCGACGATCCCCACGCCGACATCTGGCGCCAGCGGGCGGCTGGCAAGACGATTCTCGAATTCGGTATGGAAACGGCGGCCGCTGTGCGAGCAACGGCCAAGGCGCGCGGTTTCGCCAGCGAAGTTGCGCTCACCGCGCCGCAGGGTGCGGTCGAATTCGAACTGCCGGTACCGGGCCGCCACAACGTAATGAACGCGCTGGCAGCGGCAGCGGCTTGTCTCGCTGCGGGCGTTACGCTGGGTACCATCGCCGAAGCGCTCTCCCGCTACGCCGGCATCAAGGGTCGCCTGCAATGCCGTACCGGCCAGAATGGCGCGTTGATCATCGACGACACCTACAATGCCAACCCGGATTCCATGCGCTCCGCCATCGACGTGCTGGCCGCGCTGCCGGGCCGGCGGATTTTCGTCATGGGCGACATGGGTGAAGCCGGCGAGGCTGCCGGCCAGTTCCATGACGAGATCGGCGGTTACGCCAAGAGCCGGGGCATCGACAAGCTGCTGGCGCTGGGCGATCTGTCCGTTGCCGCTGTGCATAACTTCGATGCTGGCGCCACGCACTATCGCAAGCCGGAAGATCTGGCGGCGGCGCTGAAGGCCGAGTTGGCGCCTGGCGTTACCGTGCTGGTCAAAGGTTCGCGCTTCATGCGCATGGAGCGGATCGTGGACGCCATCGTGGAGAAACAGCATGCTGCTTGAACTCGCGCAATGGCTGGCAAAGGATGTTCGCGCATTCAATGTCCTCAACTACATCACGTTGCGCGCGGTGCTGGCGACCATGACGGCGCTGTCCATTTCCTTCGTCTTCGGCCCGGCGCTGATCCGCTGGCTGGCGGCGAAAAAAATCGGCCAGCCGGTGCGCAACGAAGGCCCGCAAACACATCTGGTCAAAGCCGGCACGCCGACCATGGGTGGTGCCTTGATCCTGCTTTCGCTCGGCATCTCAACGCTGCTGTGGGCCGATCTTTCCAATCGCTTCATCTGGGTGGTGCTGATCGTCACCCTGGGCTTCGGCGCCGTGGGCTGGGTGGATGATTGGCGCAAGGTGGTTTATCGCAATCCGGATGGCCTGTCGGCCCGAGCCAAGTTTTTCTGGCAGTCGTCGATCGGTATCGTCGCCGCCATCTACATCGCCTTTTCGATTTCGGCGCCGAACAACGAAAAGGTCGTCGAGCTGTTCCTGCAATGGGTCGGCAGCGGTTTTACGCTGGAATTGCCGGCCAAGGCCAACCTCATCGTGCCCTTCTTCAAGGAGGTGTCCTACCCGGTGGGCATTTTTGGTTTCATCGTGCTCACCTATCTGGTCATCGTCGGCGCAAGCAACGCGGTGAATCTGACCGACGGCCTCGACGGCCTCGCCATCATGCCGGTGATGATCGCCGCGGCGGCGTTCGTGCTGATCGCCTATCTGGTCGGCAACGAGAAGTTTGCGACCTATCTGCAGCTTGCCTATGTGCGCGACTCCGGCGAGCTGGCGGTGTTTCTGGCGGCGTTGATCGGCGGCGGCCTTGGATTCCTCTGGTACAATGCGCCGCCAGCCTCCGTTTTCATGGGCGACACCGGTTCGCTGCCGCTCGGCGGGGCGCTCGGCGTGGTGGCGGTGGCGGTCAAGCACGAGATCGTGCTCGCCATCATCGGCGGCCTCTTCGTGCTGGAGACCGTGTCGGTTATCGTCCAGGTGATTTCGTTCAAGCTGACGGGCAAGCGGGTGTTCCGTATGGCCCCTATCCATCATCATTTTGAGCAGCTCGGCTGGCGCGAGCCGACCATCGTGATCCGCTTCTGGATCATTGCGGTGGTGCTGGCGCTGGTCGGGTTGTCGACTCTGAAACTGAGGTAAAGCGGTGATTACGGTAACAGCCTTTGCCGGCAGGACCGTCGCCGTCTTCGGACTGGCGAGATCGGGTCTATCGGCAGTGCGCGCGCTCAAAGCAGGCGGTGCCGAGGTTTTGGCGTGGGACGACAAGGATTCGTTGCGTGAGGCCGCGCGCGAGGCCGGCGCCAAGTTGCTCACGTGGTCGGAATGGCCTTGGGATCGGCTCGCTGCCGTGATCCTGTCGCCTGGCGTGCCACTGACCCATCCCAAACCTCATGACGTCGTCGCGCGCGCCCGCGAGTGGGACATCGAAGTGATCGGCGACATCGAATTGTTCGCCCGCACTGTGACCGATACGCCCGTCATCGCCATCACCGGCACCAACGGCAAGTCGACCACCACAGCCCTGATCGGCCATATCCTCAAGCAAGCCGGGTATGACGCCCAAGTCGGCGGCAATATCGGCCAGCCGGTGCTGGCGCTTGCCGAGCCCGGTCCCAAGACGATCTACGTCCTCGAAATCTCATCCTATCAAGTCGATTTGTCGCCGGGGCTTGCCGCCGATGTTGCAGTGTTGTCGAACGTCACGCCCGACCACATCGACCGTCACGGCAGCCTCGAGAACTACGCCGCGGTCAAGATGGCGTTGCTCAAGCAGACCAAGAAGTCCGGCCTTAACGTCGTCGGCGTCGACGATGCCCATTGTGCGGCGATCTTTACCCGGCTTACCTCCAATGGCGGTCCGCCATGCCTTGCCGTGTCGGTGGGCAAAGTCCTGGGACGTGGCATTTTCGTGCTCGATGGACAGCTTTACGACGCCCAGCATGATCGTGCGGGCAAGGTGATGGACTTGGCCGCCGCCGCCCATCTTCCCGGCGCTCACAATTGGCAGAACGCGGCGCTGGCCTATGCGGCGACCAAGCCTTATGTCAGCGCGCC
>PMIH01000170.1 GCA_003158255.1 Rhodocyclaceae bacterium | reverse complement strand
GCCGGGGCACGAGTTCGAACCCGGCGCCGACTTCGTGGTTCGCCTTGACGACGGCGCCGACCACGAGGTGATCGTGTCATCCGCTGCCGGCGGCTGGGATGTCACCTATGCCGGCAAACGCCACGAAATCCGCAGCGGCTGGCAGTTCGGACAGATTCTCTATCAGGGCACGTTCGACAACGAGCCGTTCTGCATGCAGGTCGAGCGCCGCCGCCTCAAGTATCGTTTGTTCCATTGGGGCACCCAGATGGACCTGATGGTGATGACCGCCCACGCCGCGCACTTGCAGGCGTTGATGCCCAAGAAGGCACCGCCGGACATGTCGAAGTTCCTGCTGTCGCCGATGCCAGGCCTGCTGACGCAGATTGCCGTCCAGTCCGGCCAGGAGGTCAAGGCGGGCGAGATTCTGGCGAAGATCGAGGCGATGAAAATGGAGAACGTGCTCAAGGCCGAACGCGACTGCGTGGTGGACAAGCTGCTGGCCAATCCAGGCGAAAGCCTGGCGGTGGATCAGGCCATCATTGCTTTCCGTTAGGCGCCTGAATCGGGCCGGTCGTCGCGAAGCGGGCGGTGGGGGATAGCCATATTGGCTAAATGGGGAGGATAATCGGAAGCATCCGTTTCCGGGAAGTCCTTCGTCGACGTCGTGAAAGCATTCTCCACCAGCGCTACCAAACCGTTTTCCGGAACCCGGCGTCGGACCGCTTCCCGATCCTTGCCGGCCAATGGCAAGCGCAGTGATACCGCCAGCGGGATGAGTTCGACCGAACTGCTGGCCAAGATCGACGCGCTGGATTGGGATCCAACGACGGTTTCCCCCGCCACGACTGTCATGGGGGATCCCCCACCGGTCGTGCCGTCCGCGCCTCCTTCCCGAGGCCGTTGGTGGTTCGTGGCTGGCGCGGTAGTGCTGCTCTGCGCGGGTGTCGTTGCCCTATATCCGACGTTGGCCCCGAATCAGCCGTCACGCGCGCTAGTCAGTCGTGCGCCGGAAGTGGTCACGGCACCCGTCGTCGCCGAGGTTATCGACGACACGGCCCGTCAGGCGCAGGTGGCCGAAGTGGCGGCGGCGGAAGAACGACGTGCCGCAATGTACGCCCAGGCCATGCAGGAAGGCGAGCAAAAGGCCGAACAGCGCAAAGTGGCCGAACGACAACAGCGCAAGGCAGCCCGCGAAGCGGAGAAAGCCAAGCGGCTGGAGCAAGAGGAGCGGGAGCGTCGCCAGGCGGAGGAAGTCCGCATGCGTGCCGAACGCGAGGCAGCGGAAGCGCGCGCAGCCAAGGCCCGGGAAGTCGTTCCGGTGCCCAAAGGACCAGCATCGCCGCAGGAGCTGTGCGCGAGTGCATCGAACGTCTTCGCGCGCGGATTCTGCGAGGCACGGGCGTGCGACAAACCCGAGTGGCGGAATCATCCCTATTGCCTGAAGCGCGTGGAAGACCAGATGCGTGCCATCAATGGCGGTGGTGGTTAGCCAGCCGCATCGACGCCGATTGGTTGGGGTCGCGGTATGATTGGCGCCTGACCACCAACGAGGTGTTTTCATGCGATTGGACAACGAGCAGGAAAGCGACAACGTCGAGGACAGGCGCGGCATGGGCATGCCCATGCGAGCTGGCGGTGTCGGCATCGGTACCATTGTGCTGGCGCTTGCCGCCAGCTATTTTTTCGGTATAGATCCGTCGACCGTGATCGGTGTTGCGTCGCAGCTCTCGGGCGGTGGACAAATTCAGGAAGCCCCGGCATCGCCACCGCCGGCTGACGATCAGGCGGCGCATTTCATTCGCAAGATACTGGGCTCGACCGAGCGGACCTGGCAGGAACAGTTCCAGCGCGCTGGCCGGCAGTATCAGAATCCCAAGCTGGTTTTGTTCACGGGTGGGACAACCACCGGTTGCGGCCAAGGCCAGACGGCGATGGGACCGTTCTACTGCCCGCTCGACAGCAAGGTCTATATCGATCTCGCCTTCTATCAGGAATTGAAGGATCGCTTTCATGCGCCGGGCGAATTCGCCCAAGCCTATGTAGTCGCCCATGAAATAGGGCATCACGTCCAGAATCTGCTGGGCATTTCGGAGAAGGTGCAAAACGCGCAGCAGCGCGCCCATGGCGAAGGGCAGGCCAATGCGTTGTCGGTGCGGCTCGAACTACAGGCCGATTGCCTGGCGGGAGTCTGGGCCAACCAGGCAAATGCCGAGCGACATATCCTGGAAGCGGGCGACATCGAACAAGCGATGACAGCCGCTGCCGCCATTGGTGACGACCGCTTGCAGAAGCAGAGTCGTGGCTATGTCGTTCCGGACGCTTTTACTCACGGAACTTCCGAGCAGCGCATGCGCTGGTTCAAGCGCGGCATCGATAGTGGCGACATGAATCAGTGCAATACCTTCCAGGCCGCGGAACTTTAGCTTCTCGGAGTGGCGGGCAAGGGATTAGCGGGTTGGGAGAATCCAGTCGGGAGCGCCTTCTGTTTCGGCTATGGGGGCCGGCAGTCTTCCGGTTAGTGACCGCTAGTGCGAATTGTCTTGAGTACATCCTCGACACCTCGTAACCGTCGTGCAATGAAACCGACGCAAAATGTTGCGCCCCCTGACCCAACTTGTTGACGCAATGGACGCCAAACAGCGCGCTGCCTTCGCCCCGGTTTTCTTGTCCGGCACGCGAAAACGCCGGATGAGCTTGATGCGATGGGCTGGCTGGGCGATCGGAGGTCTTTCCGTCGTCGCGCCGGCTCATTGTGTCGCCCAGCTTGCAGAGGCGGATGAGGCGACACAGGCGAAATTTCAGAGCACATACGTCTGGCAGCGCAAGCCAGGCTTCCCGGCCGCCTATTCGGGCACCAATAGCCTTTCTCCCGAGGAGGAAAGAAGGAGCTACAGTTTGTCTGCAACCGCCTATCTCGGAACCCGAACCTGGCGGGGTGGAGAGTTGTACTTCAATCCGGAAATGGTCATGAGCCAGTCTCTGTCGAACCTCACTGGCATGGGCGGGCTTTCCAACGGCGAGAACCAGAAGGGCGGCGGATCAAATCCCACCTTTTACCTGGCTCGTCTCTTCGCTCGCCAAACTTGGGGTATGGGCGGAGAGACCGACAAGATCGAATCCGCAGCCAACCAGCTTGCCGGCGAGGCCGACAAGCACCGCCTGGTCGGAACCGCAGGGAAGCTCAGTCTGATCGACATTTTCGACAACAATAGCTTCTCGCATGACCCACGCACGCAATTCCTCAATTGGGCGCTGATGACCTATGGCGCCTTCGATTTCGCAGCGGACCAGCGCGGGTATACGATCGGAGCGGCACTTGAGTATTACCACGACGACTGGATCTTCCGTGCCGGGCGCTTCGAACAGCCGATCGATTCCAATGGCCTGCCGTTGGATTCCCGAATAGTGGCCCATCACGGCGATCAGGTGGAGATTGAGCACGACCATGAAATTGCCGGCCAGCCGGGCAAGGTACGCGTGCTGGCATTTCGCAACGAAGCCCGGATGGGTGCTTTTCAGGACGCCCTCGACTATTGGAATGTCCACGGCCGGGCGGGCGTGCCGGATGTCGGCAACGTGCGCAAGGACCAGTCCAAGGTCGGATTTGGCGTCAATATCGAGCAGAACATTACGCCGGATGTCGGTCTCTTCGCACGGGCCAGCCGTAACGATGGCGACACGGAAACCTATGCGTTCGCGGAAATCGAGCGGTCGATCTCAGGCGGCATGGTCATTAAAGGCACATCCTGGGGCCGTCCCGGTGACGCTCTTGGCCTGGCCTACGCGCAGAACGGTTTGTCTTCGTACCACAGGGAATACCTGACCCATGGTGGCCTCGGTGTATTTATAGGTGATGGCCGCATCAACTATCAACCCGAGAAGATCGTCGAGGGCTATTACAGCCTTGGCGTGACAAAAGGTACCTGGTTGTCCTTCGACTATCAGCATATCGCCAACCCCGCTTACAACGGTGATCGTGGCCCTGCTCGCATCCTGGGCGCGCGCCTGCACTTGGAGTATTAGGCGCGACTGGGGAAGCCTCTTCGCTACAGCCATACTTAGTGGCGTAACTCCCGATTCGGCGTCGACGTCAGGCAACTGCAAGGCGCTTTCTGCCACTATCAGGTCCTCGTGGACGGGACGCCATGCGAATACTGTTAGTCGAAGACGATACGTTGGTAGCGGACGGCCTCAAGCAGGGACTTGAGCGCGGCGGCTATACCGTGGATCGGGTTGATTCGGCCGAGGCCGCAGACGAGGCACTCAAGTACGATGCCTTCGATGCCGCCATCGTCGACTTGGGTTTGCCGGGCGAGGACGGCATTCAGTTTATCGGCCGCATGCGGAAGCGCGGCGAACCGCTGCCGATCCTGATTCTTACCGCTCGCGATACGCTGGACGCCTGTGTTTCCGGTCTTGATGCCGGCGCCGACGATTACCTGGCCAAGCCTTTCCGCTTGCCCGAGGTGCTGGCTCGGCTACGGGTGATGATTCGGCGCAGCCACTCCCGCACTGCGTCGCGGCTGACGGCGGGGCCGCTTATCCTCGAATTGGGCAGTCGCTCGGCTGTGCTTGCCGGCACGCCCCTGGAACTCCCTGGCCGGGAATGGGCAATCCTCGAAGCCCTGGTGATGGCGTCGCCGAACGTCGTGAACAAGGACAAACTGGTCCAGTCTTTGGGAGGCTGGCAGGCCGACCTGACGCCCAATGCCATCGAAGTCTATGTCTCCCGGCTGCGCCAGAAGTTGGCAACAGCAGGCCTGACCATCCGTACGGTGCGTGGAATCGGCTACCGGCTGGATGAACCCGAGCGCACGGTCTGATGGGTACCACAGGTATTCACCGACGCCTGTTCCAGTGGTTGCTGCTACCACTGGTAGTCCTGTTTGTCATCGGCGTCTACAGCGACTACCGTCTGGCGTACGAACCGGGCGTGGCTGCCTATGATCAGGCGCTTGCCGACACCGCTCTGGCGCTTTCGGCCTGTATCAAGCGGGAAAGTGGTCAAGTGGCGCTGGCTCTGACTACGCAGGCTGATACGGTGTTGCGCGTCGATCGCGAGGATCGCATCTACTTCGCCGTGTTCCGATCCGATGGGCGCCGGATTGCCGGCGATGAGGGCCTGCCGTTCGTGGGCGACGTTGCCGGCGATCTGGACTATCGCGACGCCCGCGCAAACGGCCAGGATATCCGGGTTGCCACGATGCGCTTCGTCTTTGAGGGTGAGACGATCTGGATCGAAGCTGCCGAGACTACCCGCAAACGGGAGCAGTTTCGCGAGCGCATCATGGCGACCATCGCGGGTACCGATCTGCTACAGATCTCGGCCGTCTTGGCGATCGTCGGCGTGGGTGTACGCGTTGGTTTGGCGCCGCTCGATCGGCTGCGCGACGACATTGAACGCCGCTCGCCGCGCGATTTGAGTCCTTTGCCGATTGACGCCGTTCCCGACGAAGTGCGGCCTTTGATCACCTCACTTAACCGCCAGTTCGCCTTGCTCGACGAATCGGTGGCCAGCCGCGACCGGTTTCTTGCCGATGCCGCCCATCAGCTCAAGACTCCCCTTTCAGCGCTGCAAACTCAACTTGAGCTGGCCTTGCTTGAGGATGATCCCGTTGAAAGCCGCCGTCGCATCGGCCAGATGGCTGAAGCAACCCGTCGTGCCAGCCATTTGGTACATCAGCTTCTGGCGCTTGCGCGGGCCGAGCCCAGCGCGGAGATCAAGGCACATCGTACTGAGCTGGATCTCGCAGCCATTGCCGAGAGGATAGCCTCCAGCCATCTCGACACCGCTATCGCAAAAGGTATTGATTTGGGTTTTGAGCTATCTGCTGCGCCGGTGGAGGGTGTTCCTTGGCTATTGCAAGAAATGCTCATCAATCTGGCCGATAACGCGCTGATCTACACTCCAGCCGGTGGCTCGGTTACGGTAAGAACTGGCACCCGGGACGGGCGCGCGTTTCTTGCGGTGGAAGACAATGGCCCAGGGATTCCGGGAAATCAACGCGACCAGGTATTCGAGCGCTTTTACCGGGTGCCTGGTAGCGTCGGCGATGGCTGCGGCCTCGGTCTAGCCATCGCCCGCGAAATTGCCGCGGCCCATGGCGCCACGATTGCTGTCGACGCAGGTACCAGTGGGCGCGGCACCCTGGTCGATGTGACTTTTCCGGTTCCACCTTCTCTCGTGCCGCGCTCATGAGATCGATGGTTGGGGTTCTTGTGCTTGCCGCTGGAAGCGCTCTGGCCGAAGAAACGCCGTCCAGTGAGGGCGACAGCGATTCGGTCTGGGCATTCAAGCTGACGCCATCGCTCTACCTGACATCGAACCAGCGCACCGCAGCCGACATGAATCTGCGGGCGAGTCTGGGTGATCATGCTCTTTGGCTCGGCCATTACTGGCGCGATCGGGAATTCGAGCAAACGCGCGTCGGATACGAATACACCGCTGAGATGCCGTTCGGCAAGCTCGTACCGTCGCTTCAGTGGGCTAGCCACGGCTTCGTTGGCGGTTCGGTCAACGCCGAGATCGGTGGGACGACCTTCGGCTTGCTGGGCTTCGGCCGCACCAATGCCAAGGACTACTACAACCTCAACTTCGACCCTAACGATTCCGCCCTCTACGGTTTTGGCACTCGACTGTTTGCCAGCACGACGTTAAGTCTCTACCAGATCCGCGACAACCGGTTGCACACCGAGCAGAAGGTCAGCCACTTCGTTTGGCGCCGACAGATGGATGACCGACACCGCTGGACCGTTGACGTCTTTTCCAAGCGCGGCCGTCCGACGGCCGAGGAAGACACTGTGATAGGGACCGGTATTTCCGCGACCTACGATTTCAACGCCCTCTTCTTCCGCTTTGCCTGGGACCCGAAGGTGAACTTTTCCAACGATAACCAAACCCGGCTGACGTTGGGTTTTCGTTTCTGATGCGCTCGTTTGGCATATCTCGATACGCTCATTCCGCTATCTTCGTGCTGCTATTTCTCGCGTCCATGACGCCGGCGGCGGCGCAGCCCTGGGCCTTAACGCTCGCGGCGGCGGAAGATCTCCTGCGCCACAACCGTGAAATTCTTGCCAGCCAGCGGGCGGTCGAAGGCGCCGACGCCGGCGTTACCATCGCTGAACAGGCACCGAATCCCAGCGTGTCTTACTCGGCGGTGAGCCTGAGTCCTCGCAGTGGTATCGGTACTGGTGGCCTCGCCGACAAGCGTATCGACCAGACGATGGCCATATCCCAGTTGATCGAGCGGGGTGATAAGAGGAAGTTACGGTCAGCCGCGGCGAATGCGTTGGCTCGCGCATCCCGATCCGACCTCGCTGATGTACACCGTCAGCAACGACTTGCATTGCATCTGGCCTACTATGACCTTAAGGCCGCCTCGGCCCGTGTTCAGTCCGGTGGTGAAACGGCTGCGCTTTATCGCCGTTCTCTGGAGGCGGCGGTACTGAGACAGCGCGTCGGCGATCTCGCCGCCGTTGACGTCAGCCGGCTGCGCGTCGAAACGTTGCGTGCCGATAACGATGTCCGCCAAGCTCAAGCCGATTTGATCAAGGCTCGCTGGACGCTGGCGTATCTGATCGGACAGGAGGCGCGCGCCGAGGATCTGGTGCCGGCGGACGATTGGCCGGCGCCGGAGACGCCGGTCTTGCCAACAACATCAATCGAAAACCGCCCAGCCATGAAAGCGGCAGCGGCTCGCATCGAGGCGGCGGATCAGGCCCGACAGCTGGCCCGTCGGTTACGTACCCGTGATGTGACGCTAACTGGGCAAGTGGAGCGCAACCGTACTGCGGATCCACCCGAATCGGGTGTGACCTATGGCGTCAGCATCAGCGTGCCACTCTTCGTTCGCTATGGCTACGAAGGCGAGAGTGCCGCGGCCGAGGTTGATTACAACGCGGCGCTGGAGGATCGAGATCGTATTCTGGCGCAGGTCAGCAACGATGCGGCCAAGGCGCAAGCTGACCTGGCGGCGGCGGCTGAACGGCTTTCGCGTACCGACACTGTGGTGCTTCCCGAAGCGCGGCAGGTCGCGGCCGCAGCCGAATTTGCCTACAGCAAAGGCGCCATGGCGCTGACTGATTTGCTGGATGCGCATCGAACCTTGCGCGCCGTTGAGTTAGATGGGGTAGCTGCCCGAGCAGATTACGCCAAGGCGCGCGCTGCTTGGCTCGCAGCCACCGAATGGGAGAGCAATACGAAATGAAGCAATTGATTTTCGCCACATTGTTTCTGCTTGGCGCCTGTGGCGGAAAGCCCGAAACGGTTGCGCCGTCACCAACGAAGGTCGAGGGCGAACGCATTGTTTTTTCTGCCAACAGTCCGCAGTTGGCAACCTTGAAATCAATGCCGGTGAATTTTGAAAGTCACGAAATTCTGCGCCTGAATGGGCGCACGTCCTGGGATGAGTCGCGAACCGTGCGAGTGTTTTCGCCGCTTGCGGGCCGCATCGTCAGTTTGACCGCCGGGCCGGGTTCCCGGGTCAAGAGGGGGGACCCGTTGGCGACCATTTCCTCCCCTGACTTTGGTCAGGCGCAGGCCGAGTCCGCCAAGGCCGAGGCCGATTTTGCAGTGAGCGACAAGGCATTGGCGAGAGCCAGAGAACTAGCGGAGCATGGCGTAATCGCCGGCAAGGACTTGCAGCAGACCGAAGCGGATCTGGCACATGCGCGCGCCGAGGTCGAACGCACCCGTGCCCGGACGCGGCTTCTCGGTGGTGGCGCCAACGTAGACCAGCAGTTCGTGCTGCGTGCGCCGATCGCCGGAATATTGGTCGAACGCAATGCCAATCCAGGGCAGGAAGTGAGGCCGGACCAGGCCCAGCCAGGCAGTCCGGCGCTGTTCGTCATTTCCGATCCGACACGACTATGGATTCAGCTCGATGTTCCGGAATCGAGTCTTGGCGGCATTTCGCCAGGTACCGAGTTTCGGTTCAAGGTGGCGGCAACGCCAGACAGCATATTCATTGGCAAGATAGAACACGTTGGCGATTCTCTCGACCCGGTGACGCGGATTACGCGGGCGCGTGGCAGTGTGGACAACCCTCGGCGCCTGCTCAAGGCAGAAATGTTCGTAGCTGCGGAGGCGGATGTTGAACGGAACCCCTTTGTGCTTCTGCCAGCGAGCGCCGTCTTGCTGGTCGGCAATGTTCGCTATGTGTTTGTCGACGAAGGCAGTGGTCGCTTCGTACGGCGGCCGGTAGAGGGAGACGAGGCCGCCTTTGGCACGCTGCGAATCTGGAAGGGTCTTCAGGCCGGAGAAAGGGCGGTGGTAGGCGGCTCCCTGATGCTGCAACAGATATTGACCGACAACAAGACATGATTCATCGCCTTGTTCACTACGCGCTCGCCCGCCCGCTGTTCATTGTCCTCGGCGCATTGCTATTCATTGGTGGCGGTCTGGTCGCCTTCATGCAACTGCCGGTTGAGGCTTTTCCGGATGTCTCCGACACACAGGTGACAGTGATTACCCTCTTTCCGGGGCGTGCCGCGGAAGAGGTGGAGAAGCAAGTCACGATCCCGATCGAAGTTGCACTCTCCGGTGTACCGAACGCCGTGCGTTTGTTCTCCCACACCCAGTTTGGTCTTTCCTATGTGGTTATCACTTTCAACGATAAGGCTTCGGACTACTTCGCTCGCGCCCAGGTGACTGAACGCCTGCAAACGGCTGATCTTCCAGATGGCGTCAAGCCGGAACTGGCGGCTTTGTCGTCAGCCATCTCGGAGATCTACCGTTACCGGCTCAAGGCAGATCACCTGTCTGCCACCGAGGTGCGCACCCTACAGAACTGGGTCATGGAGCGGCAGCTGAAAATGGTGCCGGGCGTGGCCGATGTAGTCAGCTTTGGCGGGGGCATCAAGACCTACGAAGTACAACCTGATCTGGCTCGCATGCGCGACTACCGAATCGGCTTGCAACAGCTCGAACAGGCGCTACAGAAATCAAACGCGAATGCCGGCGGCGGCTACGTTGAGCACGGCGGCCAACAGTACCTAATCCGTGGCATCGGGATATTGCGCGACGCTCAGGATATTGAGAACGTGGTCGTTGCAGAGAAGAACGGTGTGCCGGTGCTGGTGCGCGATGTCGCCAAGGTTGCGGTGGGCGCGGTGCCGCGCCAGGGTGTGGCTGGTCAGGACGCGAACGACGATATCGTCTACGGACTCGTGCTGATGCGCAAGGGCGAGAATGCCTCGGAGGTATTGAAGGCCGTCAAGGACAAAATCGCCTTCATCAACACCTCGCAGTTGCCAAAGGGCGTTGAGATCGTGCCGTTCTACGATCGCTCCTGGCTGATCGGCAAGACCCTGAAGACAGTCTTCACCAACTTGCTCGAGGGCGCCTTGCTGGTCTCGGCCGTGCTTTGGCTGTTTCTTGGCAACCTGCGCGCGGCCGCTATCGTCGCCATGGTGATCCCGCTTTCCCTGCTTGGCACCTTCCTTGGCCTCTCCTTGGTTGGCATTCCAGCCAACCTGTTGTCCCTGGGCGCCATGGACTTCGGCATTATTGTGGATGGCGCGGTAATCGTGGTGGAGCACATCTTCCACAATCTGAGTACGGGCGACCAAGGCCGGGACGAGAAGACCCGTCGACATAACATCGTCCAGGCGACGGTTGAAGTGGGGCGACCGACGCTGTTCTCGATGCTGATAATTATTGCCGCCCACATTCCTATCTTTACGCTGCAGCGCCATGAGGGCCGCATTTTTGCGCCCATGGCTTGGTCGGTCACCTCGGCGTTGGTGGCGTCGCTGCTGGTATCCCTCACGCTCGTGCCGCTGCTGTGCCACTGGGGATTGCGCAGGAACTTGCCCCACGGCGACAACCAGTTGGTGGAACGGTTCAAGGCTTTGTACAAGCCAGTTCTGGAATGGGCCATCGAGCATCGCCGACCGGTAGTCGTGGCCGCCTTGACGGCCCTTACCGTCAGTCTTGCCGTGGTTCCCATGCTCGGCAGCGAATTCCTGCCGGAACTGAACGAGGGTTCAATCTGGCTGAACGTCAACCTTGAGCCCTCATCGTCGGTGACCGAGGCCCAAAAAATGGCGCGGCTGGTTCGCGATGCGGTGCGGACCGTGCCGGAAGTAGAAACCATCATCACCAAGCTCGGACGTCCCGAGGACGGCACGGATCCGAAGGTGGCCAGCCAGATGGAGGCGCTGGTTGATCTGCGCGACGAGCACGAATGGCGCCAAGGTCATGGCAAACGGGAAATCCTCGGCGAAATGGAACAGGCCCTGGCCAATATTCCGGGCATCGTCGTTTCGTTCTCCCAACCCATCCGCGACAACGTTTTGGAATCCATTTCGCAGATCGATGGTCAGATTGTCATCAAAATATCCGGCGACGATCTGGATGTTCTGCACGAGGAAGGTCTTGCGGTGCTAAGTGAGGCGCGCCAGGTGGCGGGCATCACCAAGGCTTTCATTGATCGGGATGGCCAGTTGCCCCAGTATCGCATCGAGATTGACAGGGCACGGGCGGCCCGCTACGGCCTGTCCATCGGCGATGTCGAAACGGTGATGGAAACGGCGCTTGCCGGCCACGACACCACTTTCCTGTGGGAAGGCGAGCGGCGTTTTTCCGTCACGCTACGCTTGGCCGAGCCGGACCGGGAGCTGGCGCGAATCCGCGATATTCCGGTGTCGACTGGCGATGGCGCCTTTGTACCGTTAGCCGAACTGGCCACGTTCCGGGTTGTCACGGGTGCCATGAACATCGCTCGGGAGAATGGCCGTCGCGTCATGGCGATTGGCATCTTCATCAAGGACCGGGATATGGGCAGCGTCGTGGCCGATCTGCAAGGGCGAGTGGCCGAGCATGTGAAGTTGCCGGAAGGTTACAGCATCACTTGGTCCGGTGAATTCGAGAATCAGGAGCGAGCCATGGCCCGACTGTCCTGGGTTGTGCCGTTGTCCATCCTGGTGATTTACCTCCTGCTGGTAGATGCCTTCGGCTCACTGAAGAACGCGACCCTGATCATCGCCAACATTCCCTTTGCCATGATTGGTGGCATCTTCGCCTTGTTGTTCACTGGCATTCCGCTTTCGGTGTCGGCGGCGATCGGTTTCATCGCCTTGTTCGGCCAGGCGGTACTCAACGGCGTGGTCATGGTGTCGCACTTTAATCAACTGCGACAGGCGGGCATGCCTTTGCGCCAGGCCGTGGTGGAGGGGGCGCTCGGGCGTTTGCGCACCGTGCTGATGACGGCGTTGCTGGCGATGCTCGGCCTGCTGCCGATGGCACTGTCCACCGCAATTGGCTCGGAAACCCAGAAGCCGCTGGCGGTGGTGGTTATCGGTGGTCTGCTGACAGCAACGCTGCTGACATTGATCGTGCTGCCCACGTTGTACTACTGGGTGAATCGTCGCGGCCCATGAACTATTCGATACCGCTCTCTACCGTGCCGTCGGCCACGGCTGATACGACGCCAAGTTGGCGCTGGCTGGTACTGATGTGCGTTGCCTATTTGCTGCCGGGCATTGTCGGCCACGATCCTTGGAAGCCGGACGAAGCCTACATTTTCGGCAGCATCTACCACATGATTCAGTCAGGCGACTGGGTAGTGCCTTACGTCGGTGGCGAGCCTTTTGTTGAAAAACCACCATTGTTCCACTGGGTTGCCGTGCTTCTGGCAAAACTGGCTGCACCGGTACTACCTTTGCACGACGGTGCCCGCCTGGCGAGCACGTTGTTTGTTGTGATTTCCTTGATCGCCGTGGCGTTTGCTGCCCGCCTGACTTGGGGGCCAGGTTCTGGTCGGAATGCTGTTCTGCTTTCACTTTCGTCGCTTGGCTTGGTTGAGCACGCACACATGATGTTGCCGGACTTGCCCCACTCATGGCCGGCATTGCGCTGGCCGTGGCTGGTTTCGCCGCCGGCGCGCGGCGTTTGCCATGGGCTGGTCTTCTGGTGGGCTCTGGGGCCGGCATTGGCTTTCTTGCCAAAGGACTGATTGCTCCGGGGATCGTTGGCACCATGGCAGTTGCCCTGCCATTGTTCTTTCGCGATTGGCGCCATCGTGCCTATGGCCGCCTGCTGGTGTTGGCAGCGCTGAGCGCGTTACCGTGGCTGATCGTGTGGCCAACCACACTTTACTTGCGCTCACCGGAGCTGTTTAGACTCTGGTATTGGGACAACAACATCGGGCGATTGCTCGGTTTTTCGGTTCCTTACTTGGGCGCCGAAAAGGAGCCCGGATTCTTGTGGCAAACCTCGCCGTGGTTTCTGTTTCCTGGCTGGATATTTGCCGCATTGGCGCTTTGGCGCCAAGGCTCGTGCGGCTGGCGCCAGCCGGCCGTGCAGATCGGGATGACGCTTCTGCTGACGATGTGTCTGCTCCTGGGCCTCTCGGCATCGGCACGCGCCGTCTATCTTCTACCGATGATCGTTGGCGTTGCGTTACTCGGTTCAGGGGCGGCCGGCATGGTGCCCGCGTGGATCGATCGCGCGCTCGCCGCCATTGGCATCCTGATCGGCTTCGTGGCGCTCGTTTTGTTCTGGCTGGTATGGGGCACCATGATCGCCAGCGGCCATGCACCGGATTGGCCTTGGCTGACGCGGTGGTTGCCAGCCGATTTCGCCATGCCGATCTCTCCTCTTGAAGTAACGGTGGCAATAACCTTGACGGTTGGAGCGATGGTCGCAATCGCCAAGAGCATGGGCAGGCGAGGCAACGGTCTGCTTGTGTGGACGTTGGCGTTGACCTTGGCTTGGGGCCTGACCACCACGTTGTGGCTGCCCTGGATTGATTCGGCGCGCAGCTACAGAGCGGTATTCGAATCTCTGGCGGTGACCCTGCCGCGCGATGCGACTTGTATTTCCAGTCGTGGCGTTGGCGAGGGTGAGCGGAGCATGCTCGAATACATCGCCAAGCTGCGGACCCAACGTGAGGAGGTCTTTGGTTCTCCCGCATGTCCGGTATTACTGGTCGAGAGCAAAGCGGCCGCCGACTTGCCTCCGGACGAACCCTGGGCACTGATGTGGTCTGGCGCCAGACTTGGCGATGCTCGGGAAAGCTTTCGACTATATCGATTCGATCCGGGGGATATGCCGCCCGTTGCGACTATCCGCCATCATCATCCCAAGTCTTGATTGGCTACCTGCGGAATGCCTCTATGACTTCCGCTGGCGCCTGCACCAGTTCGATCAACACGCCCTCGCCGGCAATCGGGAATTCGTCGTTCGCCTTCGGGTGCAGGAACGTAATGTCGTAACCCGCCGCGCCCTTGCGGATGCCGCCGGGGGCGAAGCGGACACCCTGGGCCGTCAGCCACTCGACGGCCTTGGGCAGATCGTCCACCCACAAGCCGACGTGATTGAGCGGCGTCGTGTGAACCGCAGGCTTCTTCTCCGGATCCACCGGCTGCATCAGGTCGACTTCGACCTTGAACGGACCGCTGCCCATGGCGCAGATGTCCTCGTCCACGTTCTCGCGCTCGGAAACAAAATTGCCAGTGACGGTAAGGCCGAACATGTCTACCCATAAGGCGCGCAACCGCTCCTTGCTTACGCCGCCAATGGCGATCTGCTGGACGCCGAGTACTTTGAAAGGTCTGGTCATGTCCTCTTGCCTCTGGATATCAGGATGATGCCGATAACGACCATCGGCAGGCTGAGCCATTGGCCCATGCTGATGATGTAGGAATGGCCGAAGATGCCGGCATCCGGTTCGCGGAAGAATTCGGCGAGAAAGCGGAAGATGCCATAGCCGATCAGGAAGGCGCCGGACACTGCGGCGCGTGGCCGTTGCCGGCTCGAATACCACCACAGGATGATGAACAGCAGCAACCCTTCGCCGGCTGCCTGGTAAAGCGGCGACGGATGGCGCGGCTGCATATCGACCTGCGGAAAGATCATCGCCCAGGGCAAAGACGCATCGGCGACGCGACCCCACAGTTCGCCGTTGATGAAGTTGCCGATGCGGCCGGCCATCAGGCCAAGCGGTACCAGTGGGGCAACGAAGTCCATGACCTGGAAGAAGGTCTTGCCGTTCCTTTGCGCCCACAGTGCCATAGCGAATAACACGCCGAGGAAGCCGCCGTGAAAGCTCATGCCGCCCTTCCAGACGGCGAAGATTTCCAGTAGATGCGCAGCGTAATAGCCGGGTTCGTAAAAGATCACCTGGCCAAGACGACCGCCAATGACGACCCCAAGCACGCCATAGAACAAAAGATCGTCAAGCGCCGCCGGGTCGATGCCGTGCCAGGGCTGACTTGCGGCACGGCGTCGCCCCAGGAACAGGAAGGCCATGAAGCCGGCGAGGTACATTAGGCCGTACCAGCGGACGGCCAGCGGGCCGATGCTGATGGCGACGGGATCGAACTGCGGGTGGATGAACATTGACTGAGCGGGCTTTGGGCTAGAATCGACATTCTATCTCGGGCTTGTTGCAGCCCTATAGCAGGAGAATTTCTCATGCCCGACTATCGTTCCCGTACCTCGACCCACGGCCGCAACATGGCCGGCGCGCGCGCGCTGTGGCGCGCCACCGGCATGAAGGATGGCGACTTCGGCAAGCCCATCATTGCGGTGGTCAATTCCTTCACCCAGTTCGTGCCGGGCCACGTTCATCTCAAGGACATGGGCCAGTTGGTGGCGCGCGAGATCGAGGCGGCTGGCGGCATCGCCAAAGAGTTCAACACCATCGCCATTGACGACGGCATCGCCATGGGCCACGGCGGCATGTTGTATTCGCTGCCGTCGCGCGATCTGATCGCCGATTCGGTCGAGTACATGTGCAACGCGCACACGGCCGACGCCATGGTCTGCATTTCGAATTGCGACAAGATCACGCCGGGCATGCTGATGGCGGCGCTGCGGCTGAATATCCCGGCGGTATTCGTTTCCGGCGGGCCGATGGAAGCGGGAAAGGTGCAGTGGCATGGTGCCACGCGCATGGTCGACCTGATCGACGCCATGATCGAGGCGGGCGACAGCAAGAACTCCGACGCCGATGTCGATGCGATGGAGCGCTCGGCCTGCCCGACCTGCGGTTCCTGCTCCGGCATGTTCACCGCCAACTCGATGAACTGCCTGACGGAGGCGCTGGGCCTTTCGCTGCCGGGCAACGGGTCGCTGCTCGCTACCCACGCTGACCGCCGACATTTGTTCCTCACCGCCGGCCGGACAATTGTCGATCTCTGCCGCCGCTGGTACGAGCGAGATGATGCCTCGGCACTGCCGCGTTCGATCGCCACCTTCGATGCCTTCGAGAATGCCATGTCGCTCGACATCGCCATGGGTGGTTCGACCAACACCGTGCTGCACCTGCTGGCTGCCGCGCGTGAAGCGGGCGTCGACTTCACCATGAAGGACATCGACCGCTTGTCGCGCAAGGTGCCGTGCCTGGCCAAAGTGGCGCCGGCAACGCAGAAGTACCACATGGAAGACGTGCATCGCGCTGGCGGCATCATGGGCATTCTTGGCGAGCTCGATCGCGCCGGCCTGATCCACCACAACGCCCATACGGTGCACACTCGCACGCTCAAGGGTGCGCTGGAACAGTGGGATGTAATGCAGGCGCACGACACGGCGGTATTCGATTTCTTCCGCGCCGCGCCGGGCGGCGTGCCGACGCAAGTCGCGTTTTCGCAGGACCGCCGCTTTCCGGAACTCGACCTCGATCGCAGCAAGGGTTGCATCCGCGACAAGACGAACGCCTACTCGCAGGATGGCGGCCTGGCCGTGCTGTTCGGCAACATCGCCGAGAAGGGTTGCATCGTCAAGAC
>PMIH01000213.1 GCA_003158255.1 Rhodocyclaceae bacterium | reverse complement strand
CACATCCTGCTCGAAGAAATCGGCCTGGTGTTCGACGCCCATCTGGTGAACCTGCTGGCCGGCGACCAGCACCAGCCCGCCTATCTGGCGATCAACCCGAAGGCCACCATCCCGGCGCTAATGCGCGACGACGGCACTGTCCTCTGCGAATTCCAGTCCATCGCCTGGTGGCTGGCCCGCACTTACCCGAAGAAGCAGTTGCTGCCCGCCACGGCCGAAGGCGAAGCGCGCGTGCTCGAAGTCATGGGCTACGTCACCGCCACCCTGCACGGCCAGGGCTTCGCCCGCCTTTTCACTACCGACAAGTTCAGCGTCGATCCCGCCGAGCAGGAAGTGGTGCGCGCCCGCGGTCGCGAAATCGTCGACGCGGGATTCGCCGTCATCGAACCACTGTTGGCGCAATGCGACTACGTCGCCGCCAACCACTTCACCATCGCCGACGCCGCGCTGTTCTATGTCGAATTCTGGGCCGACCGCACACAAATACCGCTGCCCCCTAACTGTCGCGCGCACTACCAGCGCCTGCTAACGCGGCCCGCCGTGCGGCAGGTGCTGTTGGAGGAGGGCTATGCGAAGGCCTTGGCGCAGTAGCGCGAGCGCCGCACCGCAATCGGGCGCCGTCTCCGATCAGGAGCCGTGCCACCATGGCTGACTTTTGCTGCGGCTGGAGCCGCCCGTGCTTGCCGACGAACGAGCGCCGGTGCTACCCTAGTGACACCCAGCAACGACAAAAGGGCGATCACTATGTCGACCACATCTTTGAAACTTCCTGACGAGCTAAAGCAACGCGCCATTGCCGTCGCGCAAGAACAGGGTGTGTCGCCACACGCATTCATGGTCCAGGCAATCGAGCGTGCGGCCACCGCCGGCGAACAGCGAGCCGGTTTCATCGCCGAAGCACAAGCTGCCCGGGAGCAGACACTGAAGAGCGGCAAGGGCTACGACGCCGACGAAGTCCATGCCTATCTCAAGGCCCGCATTGCCGGCAAGAAATCGACGAAGCCGAAGGCTAAGTCGTGGCGAAGCTGATCTATTCGGAACGAGCGCTTGTCGATCTGGAAAGGCTGACCGACTTTCTGGTCGCAAGCGATCCGCAGGCCGCAGCGGAAACCGTCAACCTCATCGAAGAGGCCGTCGCCTTGCTGAAACGTCATCCCCTGCTTGGCCGTCCGGTCGAATACGAAATGCGCGAGCTGGTCATATCCCGCGGCCGGACTGGCTACGTCGCGCTCTACAGCCTTGAAGAACAGCACGACACCGTTCTGATTCTCGCGATTCGTCATCAACGTGAGGCAGGCTATTGGCTTTTGAGCAAGTGCTGACAGGGACTCGATTCGGCCACAACCGGCCGGTCGGGTGATTCGCGAATAGTGGTCACTGGATGTGCGAACTGGATTGGCCTTCCAAGATTCGTCCATAGTCTCTTGAAATGCCCGATGCATCCCCAACATGCCGGTCCATATGAGACTGAACTGGAAACGCCCGCTGTTCTATCTGTTGATCCCGATCTTCATCTTCATGGTCTTTGTCGGTTTCCCACCGCCGTTTGCGCCACCGCGGCCGACCAAGCCTGCTCAGGAACAATCCGAACGCCACGAGGAAGATGATTCCGTGTAGAACCGCTTTTTCCCAAATCTGAGTTTTGGCTAGCGACGGCTTACTGCAGCAAGCCCCGACTCACACTCACGGCCAGAAGCGGCCAATTGCCTCGTCGCCAGTGAGCGGACGCTGATCAATACCTTTGTCATGCCGGCCTTGCTATACTGACCGCTGCCAGATTGTGGGCATCGTTGTTGAACGTCGCGGAGAAATCTATGTTGATTCTTGAAGTCGTCCTTGTCGCGTGCGGGATCTTCTTGCTAATCGACGGCTACAGAAAGAGCAACCGAAATGTGTTGCTTATCGGTGCCGTATGCATGCTTTTCAGTGGGTCAATAGCTGCCACAGCCCAGTTCTTCGGTGATTCGGTCGACGAATTTGCCAACGGACTACAGGATGGTTACAGAGCCGAATCTGCGGCCGACCACCAGACGAAGTAACTCCGCAAACGAGAATGCTCAACCGCTGGATCGCAGGTTGGCCTGCGTGTGGACGCGCGCAGCTGCTTCGGGCGCGGTCCAGTCGAATCCAGATTGCAAAGCCGTCGTTGCGGTCTGCCGCCCGCTTACACGTAGCGGCCATTGGCGATAGTGGGCCAGTGCGGGCTGTCGGTCTCGTTGGTTCAAAGCGGACAATCGACCGCGCCACAGGTATGCTGTTGGCGTTTCCTGAACCACCAGCCATTTGCGGCAATTGACGCCAGTGCGAGGCTGGTCTGTTCGGTCATTTCAAGTGGAACTGTGCAACCTGTGACCTATCCGTTTCGCGCCGCCCGACGGTCCGTATGTCAGTCAGCGTGAGCGCCCAATTCCCTACGCGACGCAGGTATGGGTACGTGCGGCTGCTGTTGGTCATACTGTCTTTCCTTCAAACGTCGGCGTGCTCAATTTCACGGCGGAACGAGTCGCCCAATAACACGGTTTTGGTCCTCGGATCGCTGCACAGCTGGATGCTCGATCATCCTCACTACACGCTGCCTGTCTTCGTGGACGCCATCGAGCGATTCCGACCGGATGTGATTCTTACGGAAGTTCGCCCCGAGCAACCCGGTCCCGTGGATGGCAGTATCGACGGCGGAATTGAACAGGCGCTGGTCTATGCGATTGGCGAATTGCGCGGCGTGCCTGTCGTAGCCGTCGATTGGTTTGATGACGCGTACATCGCCGCGATAATGGCGGAACAGGCAGTTTCGCGGCCCGTACTGGAGTCAGCTCAAGCACCTCTTAGGCAAACGTACCAGCAAGTCTTGGCGTCTGGAACGTTCGAGGCGATGCAAAGCGCAGAAACTTCGGCAATCGTACACAAGCTCTACGACCTCTTTGACCAGTTCGGTAGCGGTGTGTACACCACACGAAATCGGCGGATTTGCCAGAATGTCGTCAGCCGGCTGAGCGAGCTCCACGGAAAGCGCGTTCTGATCGTATTCGGGCTCGACCACAAGTACTTCCTCGACGACTGCGTCGCTCAGGCGGGGAACCACTTGGCAGAAGCCCCCGCCGCGTCGGGAACAAAGCCGCTGTCTGCTGACATTCGCGAGCGAGCCTTGCTGCATGTGCGGGACTCTAAGACCGCGCTGCAAGAGAGACTCGCCAATGGCGTCTACTCGAAAATCTACGCGGAACGGCTGACGAACAAGGTACCTTCCTTTGACCGTTGGATTGATCGACTCAGCAGCGACTGATCGGCCCCATCGACGGTCGGTCCGGGCCGCGGCAAGTGTCAGCTTCTCACGACGGCAAGGACCGCTTCGGGCACCTTGCTGTCCCTCAGAGCCGTGCCGTCACGGCTGACTTTCACTCTACCGGCTACTGATCTGTCAGCGCGGTGGCCAGCGTGGCCTGGGATTTGCTCTGTCGATTGATATCGTCAAGCTCTCTCGTCCTTGCAATGAAGACCCAATTGGAACAATCGGTGGGAATTGCCCATGTCGGCCGATGCGAAGCATGCCCGCATGCGGCGGACGTGTTGCCGGCGCAGAAGTGCAAGCCGGGCGACAAATGTGTCAAAGCTCACAGTGGTCGCCAGATCGATCGCTTCTTTCGCACAAACCCGGAATTGGCGGAGGGATATCTGCACGACGAGTTCTGGGAGCGGCGGGCGATCGCGGTGGGCTACGCCCCGCAGGAAACCATCGGTGAACTCGCCCAGGACCCCGATGAAGTGGTCCGTCGGGCGGTGGCGATGCGCTTGCCGCCGGACGCGCTTGATGCGATGCGCAAGGACCCTGATCGCGAGGTGCGTATCGCAGTGGCGCAGCGCATGGTTCCCGATCGCCTGGAAAAGATGATTAACGACCCGGACTACATGGTCAGGATGGTGGTGGCGCGGCGGATTCCGCACGGCAAACTGCCGCGTCTCGCCACCGACGACGATTGCGAGGTGCGCAAAATCGTGGCGGAGCAGTTGCCGACATTCTTTCTGTCGAAGCTGATCAACGACCCGGATGCGGAGGTCCGCCGCGTCGTCGCGAGTCGCGCGTTGCCGGAGGACGCCGCCCGCTTGCTGGGCGATCCCGACTGGACCGTGCGGTTTGCCGCCGTGGGTCAGGTGTCGCGCGAAGCGGCGCACCGACTGCTCGATGATCCGGAACACGATGTGCGACGGGCGGCCTGGCAGAGAATCGAAGGGGGCGGCGAGTAGCTTCGATCCATCGGCAATGTGGCGCCAAATTGGCGACAGTGATACACTGGGCGCTCAAGAAATTGTTGGAGGTGAACAATGGGAACTGCCATTGCCAAGCAAGATCGTATCGGCGCACGAGTTCCACATGAGGTCTACGAAACGCTGTGCCGTGCTGCCGAGTTAACCGGTGCCACGGTCAATCAGTTTCTGGTCCAGGCCGCATTGAAGGAGGCACAGACTGTCATTGAGCGCGAGGACGTGATTCGTCTCTCGCCGCGCGACTGGAACTGGTTGCTCGACCTGATGGAAAACCCGCCCAAGCCGAATGCCAAGCTGAAGGCCGCCCTGAAGCGTTACCAGAAGGCCAAGCAAGATGATGCAGGTACGAGCTTTAGCTGGGGATCATAACCGGCAGGAATTCGACTGCGGTCGCCTGGAACTGAACGGCTGGTTGCAGCAGGTCGCTCGTCAGCATCAGGACAAGGGGCTGTCAAAAACCTTCGTCGCCGTTCGCGGGGAAGCGCCAACCCGCATCTGTGGCTATTACGCGCTGACGCTGGCAGAGCTCGAGAACCGGCGTCTGCCGGAAGCCTGGCGCAAGAAGTTGCCGCATCGCATCCCCGGCGTACGTTTGGGCCGGTTGGCTGTCGATACGCAGTATCAGGGCAAGGGGCTGGGCGAACTGCTGCTGGTCGATGCTCTGACACGGGCCCGGCGCATCTACGCCGAGGCAGGCGGGATCGGTTTGTTCGTCGATGCGCTGGATGAACGGGCGGCAGAGTACTACCGGAACTTCGGCTTTGATGCAGCGCCGGACAACCCACTGCTGTTGTTCCTGTCGGCAAAGGTTACAGAGTAAGTGTGCGGCTGGTCTAGGATCGGATTGCAGCCACGGCTCATGGATATGTCATTAGTCCGTTGAGGGCACAGCGCGGAAACCGCAAGCCGAATCACTGGACTCGATTGATTGACGAGCCGTGCCACCACGGCTGACTTTCGCCGTTTCGGCTGGGACGCGGAAGCCACTTACAATGAACCGATCACCTCTACTACGCTGCGAATTGCGCTTCAGCGTCGTCGGATACTTTCATCGCGAAGGACCATCATTCCATGCGAACCACCACGCCCCACACCATCTACCTCAAAGACTACGTCCCACCCGCCTGGCTGATCGACAGCATCGATCTGCATGTCGCCATCCATGACGGCTACGCCGAGGTGCGCGGTACGCTGGCTTGCCGGCGCAATCCGGCCGGGCCCGGTGACGACCTGGTGCTGGATGGCGAGGAACTGGCGTTGCAGGCACTCGCCATCGGTGGCACGACGCTGACGCCTGCCAGCTACACCTTCGACGATGACACGCTGACCATCAGGGACATTAACGGCGCGGCCCTGCCCGACAGCTTCGTGCTGGAGACCCGGGTGCGCATCGAACCGGACCGCAACACGCAGCTCTCCGGACTCTATCGCTCCAAGGACGGCTACTTCACGCAATGCGAAGCGCAGGGCTTTCGCCGCATCAGCTTCTTTCCGGATCGCCCCGACGTGATGGCGCGCTTTACTTGCATTGTCGAGGCCGAGCGCGAACGCTTTCCGCAATTGCTCTCCAACGGCAACCGGGTGGCCAGCGGTGATCTCGACGGCGCGCGCCACTGGGCCCGCTGGGAAGATCCGTTCGCGAAGCCGTGCTATCTCTTCGCGCTGGTTGCGGCCAAGCTCGACGTGCTGGAAGACCGCTTCGTTACTCACTCCGGCCGCACGGTGCAGTTGGCCGTATACGTCGAACCCGGCAAGCTCGATCAGTGTGGCCACGCGATGTCGGCGTTGAAGAAGAGCATGGTTTGGGACGAGCAGCGCTTCGGGCTGGAGATGGATCTCGACCGTTACATGATCGTTGCCGTGGGCGACTTCAACATGGGCGCGATGGAGAANNAAGGGCCTCAACATCTTCAACACCAAGTACGTGCTGGCGCGTCCGGATACCGCCACCGACAGCGACTTCCAGAACATCGACCGCGTGGTCGCGCATGAATATTTCCATAACTGGACCGGCAACCGCGTCACCTGCCGCGACTGGTTCCAGTTGTCGCTGAAGGAGGGCCTGACGGTCTTCCGCGACCAGGAATTCGGCGCCGACACCCATTCGCGCGCCGTCACCCGCATCCAGTCGGTGCGCCAATTACGCATCGCCCAGTTCCCCGAAGACGCCGGCCCGATGGCGCATCCGATCCGCCCGGCGTCCTACGCCGAGATCAACAATTTCTACACCGCCACCGTCTATGAAAAGGGCGCCGAAGTGGTGCGCATGATCCAGACCCTGATTGGCCGCGACGCGTTTCGTCGCGGCATCGATCTCTACTTCCAGCGCCATGACGGCCACGCCGTGACCTGCGAGGATTTCGTCGCGGCCATGCAGGATGCCTCGGGCGTCGCGCTCGGCCAGTTCCGGCGCTGGTATGCCCGTGCCGGCACGCCGCGCCTGAAGGCCACCGGCCAGTACGACGCGGCCGCGAAGCGCTACACGCTGACCCTCAGCCAGAGCCTCGCTCCTACCGCCTACGAGAAGCGGCTGCAAGAAGCCGGCATCGCCATTGATGAAGGACCGCTGCACATTCCCGTCGCGGTCGGTCTGGTGCTGCCCGACGGCAGCGATGCGCTGGCCGAAACGACCATCGTGCTTTCGCTCACGGCGGACACGCAAAGCTTCGTCTTCGACAACATCCCGGCTACGCCCGTTGCCTCGTTGCTGCGCGGCTTCTCGGCGCCGGTGCATCTGGATTTCGACCAGAGCGATGCCGAACTCGCCCACCTCATGGCCTACGACAGCGATGCCTGCAACCGCTGGGAAGCGGGGCAGCGCCTGGCCACGCGCATACTCCTGGCGGGCATTGCCGCTGGCGGCCAGGGGTCGAGCTGGATTCCCGAGACTTTCATCGCCGCCGTCGACCGCGTGCTCGATGATGGCATCAGCCATGACGCGGCGCTCGCCGCCGAAGCGCTGATTCTTCCCGCCGAGCAGGTGCTGGCCGAGGAAATGGCCGGGTTGGGGCAGAGCATTGACCCGGAGGTGATCTACCTCGCCCGCCTCACCCTGCGCCGCCATCTCGCGGCACGCTTGCGTGACAAGTTCGAAACGGTGTGGCAGGCGCTCCGGCCCAGCGAACCCTATGCCCCCGACGGCACCCAGGTCGGCCGCCGCGCCCTGCGCAACGTGGCCTTGGGCTATCTCGCCGATAGCGACGCGCCCTACCTTAATGCCAGCGTGATACCTCGTCTGACCGCGCAGCTCAACGACGCCGGCAACATGACCGACGTCATCGCCGCGCTGGGCACGCTTGCCAATCTCGATGTGACCGAGCGCACAGTGGCGCTCGCCAGCTTCTATGCCCGCTGGCAAGGCGAGGCGCTGGTGGTCGACAAGTGGCTGCAGGTGCAGTCGACCTCGCGCCTGCCGGGCACCGTGATGCGCGTGCGCGAACTGATGGGCCATGCCGCTTTCGACATCAGGAACCCGAACAAGGTCTATGCCCTGGTGCGCGCCTTCTGCGCCGCCAATCCACGCCACTTCCACGCCGCCGACGGCTCGGGCTACCGGCTGGCAGCCGACGTGATCCTCGAACTACAGGCCATGAACCCGCAAGTCGCCTCCCGCATCGCCCGCGCCTTCGACCGCTGGCGCCAGTACGACGATGAACGCCAGAGCCATGCCCGCGCGGCCCTGGAACGCATCCGGGATTGCGCCGACCTGGCGCGGGACGTCGCCGAAGTCGTTGGCAATGCGTTGGGGAAATAGTCGCCCCGGTCGATTCGGGGCGATTCGCGATACCAAGACACTCCCATCGTCGGCCAGGCCGACCTCAATCGCATGCTCCTCGGCAACGTGCTCGCCCGCCGAACTGGCGCCCGCAAACGCCTGACTCGACGCATCAAGAGGCGTACCACCACGACTGACTTTTGGCCGTCACACACTCGGCCAGAGCAACCGCTCAACGAGGGTGTAGAAATACCTTGATGGCCCGCTTCAGGTCATACCAGCCCGCGCGCCGTCGCCAGGATGTAGCCGAAAACACAGGAGCTGAACACCCCGATCAATCCGGGAAGAATGAAGCTGTGGTTGATCACGTACTTGCCGATATGGGTGGTGCCTGAACGGTCGAACTGAATCGCCGCAAGATCGCTCGGATAAGTTGGCAGGATGTAGTAGCCGTACGAGGCGGCGGCGAAGGCGACCACATAGCCCGGCGGTACGCCGATCGAGAGCGCCACGGGAACCATGGCGCTAACGGCGGCCGCCTGCGAGTTGACCAGCTTCGAGACGATCAAAAGCGCCAGCGCATAGGTCCAGGGCTGCGTCTTCACCACGTCGGCCAGGGCGGCCTTAATGCCGGGCAGGTTCGCCTCGAACACCGTGTCGGCCATCCAGGCGACGCCGAACACCGCGACCACCGCGATCATGCCGGAGCGGAATACTTCGTTCTTGGCGATCATGGCCGGATTGGTCCTGGTGAACACGATGATCAGGGCGCCGGCCAGGAGCATGAACATCTGGATGGTCAATACCATCGACAGTGGCTTGTCGCCCACGACTGGGCGCAGCGAGACGACAGCGCCAAGCATGGCAACCACCGCAATGGCACCGACAAAGATCCACATGGCAGCCCACTGGCTGTTCGACAAGATCTTGCCCAGCAGTGTGGCCGTGTCGCCATAGACGGCTTTGCGGTGTTCCGGATCGGCGATGAGTTGCTGGAAGGTCTCGTCCTTGTCCAGGTCCTTGCCACGGAACCAACTGAAAATGCCGATCATCAGCACCCCGACCAGCGTCGACGGAATGGTGATCGACAGCAGGGTGACAAAGTCAATGATCGGACTGCCGGCCGGTGCCTTGGCGAGGAAGGCCACCAGCGACACGATGGCGACGGACACCGGACTGGCCATGATACCCATCTGGCTGGCGATGGAAGAAGCCGCCATCGGCCGCTCCGGGCGTATGTTGTTCTTGATTGCCACGTCGTAGATGATCGGCAACATCGTATACACGACATGTCCGGTGCCACACAGCATAGTCAGGGTACAGGTGGTAAACGGCGCCAGGATGGACACATATTTCGGATTGCGCCGCAGGATTCGTTCCGCCAGTTGCAGCAGCACGTCGAGTCCGCCCGAGGCCTGGAGCGTGGCGGAGGCGGCTACCACGGCGACTATGGTCAGCATCACGTCTACCGGCGGCTTGCCCGGGGCCACCCTGAAGACAAACACCAGGATGACAATTCCGATCCCGCCGAGCAGGCCCAGCGCGATGCCGCCCTTGCGGGCGCCGTAAAACAGGCAGGCGAGGATGAGTACGATCTGGAGGGTGAATTCCATGAGGACGCCTCTTTGTCTTGGAAGAAACCGGGGGAATGCCTTTCAGTGACGTCTTAGGCCGGGCGCGCGCCGATTTCAACCGCTACCTAGCGGCCATAGGTCGACTGTCACGAAACGTGACACTTTTGGTCACGAGGTCAATCGGCCTTGCCACCCCCCTGTGTCATCAAGTGACACATGCCCATCTCCCGGAAGCGGGCTTTCCCTTCTCCTTTAGTTGTCCTTGGTCAAGAGTTCGTAGCGAAACGAACTCGAGGAGAATGCCATGGACATCTATGAAGAAATCGTGCGCATGCGGCAGGAAGGCCGGAACTGTGCCTTGGCCACCATCGTCAACACGCAAGGTTCTATCCCTTCGTTCACCAGCGCCAAGATGCTGGTACGCGACGATGGCTCCATCGTCGGCACCGTCGGCGGCGGTGGCGCCGAATTCGAGGTGATGCAGGCAGCGCGCGAGGTGATCGACGAGGAAAAGCCGCGCACCGTCAGTTTTGACCTCAACAAGCGGCCGGGCGTCGATGCCGGCATGGTCTGCGGCGGCAGCCTGGAAATCTACGTCGAACCCATCGTCGTCGCACCCAGGCTCTATATCTTCGGCGCCGGCCACGTGGCGCTGTCCACCTACCGTGTCGCCCAACCGGCCGGCTTCGAGGTGACCATCATCGACGAGCGCGAGGCCTTCGCCAGCCGCGAGCGCTACCCGGAAGCCAAGGACATCGTGGTCGCTCCCTATGACGCGGCCATGGCCAGCCTGTCGCCCTCGGCCGGCTCCTACGTGCTGATCTTCACCCCTAGCCACCAGACGGACTTGGAAGTGCTGCGCTGGGCGGTCGGCACCCCGGCACGCTACATCGGCATGATGGGTTCAAAGCGCAAGGTCACCGGCATCTTCCACGAGTTGCAGAAGGAAGGCGTCCCGGCCGAACGCTTCCAGGCCGTCCACGCGCCGGTCGGTCTCGACCTCGGCGCCCAGCCGCCGGAGGAGATCGCCATTTCGGTCGTAGCCGAAATGATCGCCATCCGCCGGCGCAGCACCGCCGCCCTGCCCCACCTTCGAATGCAACCCGCGCAACCGGAAGTCCGGCTGCGCGAAGTCGGCTAGTCGTTTTCAGATTTCACCGTCACTTCCTCAACCCGAGCATCTCAGTGTGCCTTTCCCAAGGAGCGTGTCATGAAGCGAATTATCCTCAACGTCAATGGCGTCGACCGGCCCCTCATCACGGGCCCCGACAAGAAGCTGGCCGACGTACTGCGCGAGCTACTGTTACTCACCGGCTGCAAGGTCTGCTGTGACAACGGCCAGTGCGGCACCTGTACCGTCCTCATCGACAATAAACCGATCAAGGCCTGCATGATCCCGGTCAGCAAGTTCGCCAACGGCGAAAAGATCGTCACCATCGAAGGCATCGGCACGCCCGACAACCTGCACCCGCTGCAAGTTACCTGGATGCACCATGGCGGCGCCCAGTGCGGCGTCTGCACGCCCGGCTTCATCATGTCGGCCAAGTCGCTGCTCGACCAGAACAAGAACCCGTCGCGGGAAGACGTGCGCACCTGGTTCAACCGTAACCGCAACGCCTGCCGCTGCACCGGCTACAAGCCGCTGACCGATGCGGTAATGGATGCCGCCGCCATCATGCGCGGCGAAAAGAAGCGGGAAGAGTTCATGCCGAAGGTGCCGGACAACGGCAGCATCATCGGCTCCAAATACCATCGTCCGTCAGCGGTCGCGAAGGTCACGGGCACCTGGGACTTCGGCGCCGACGTTACGCAACACATGCCGCCCGACACGCTGCACCTGGCGCTGGTGCAGGCCAAGGTGTCGCACGCCAACATCAAGGGCATCGATGCCGCCGCTGCCGAAAAGATGCCGGGCGTCGTCAAGGTCATCACCTGGAAGGACATCAAAGGCAAGAACGCCATCACCGGCCTGATCACCTTCCCGACCAACAAGGGTGACGGCTGGGATCGCCCGATCCTTTGCAAGGACAAGATCTTCCAGTTTGGTGACGCCGTTGCCGTGGTCGCCGCCGACACTGTGGAGCATGCTCGCGACGCAGCCGAGAAGGTCGTTGTCGACGTCGAAGTGCTGCCCGCCTACATGGACGGCTGGTCTGCACAGGAACCTGACGCGCTCGAAATCCACCCCGGCGTACCCAACGTCTATTACGAGCAGGGCGTCATCAAGGGCGACGAAACCGCGCCGATCATGGCCAAGGCGGCCCACGTCGTCGAAGCCGAAACCTATTGCAGCCGCCAGCCGCACCTGCACCTCGAACCGGACTGCGGCTGCGCATATATCGACGACGATGGCGTACTGACCATCCAGTCGAAGAGCATCGGCCTGCACCTGCACCACGCCATGATCTGCCCAGGTCTCGGCGATCGCCCCCGAAAAGCTGCGCCTGGTCCAAAACGGCGCTGGTGGTACCTTCGGCTACAAGTTCAGCCCGACCATCGAAGCCATCCTCGGCGCCGCCTGCATTGCCACCCAGCGTCCCGTGTCCCTGGTCTACACCCAGTACCAGAACATCACCTACACCGGCAAGCGTTCGCCCGGCAACGTCAAGACCAAACTCGCCGCCGACAAGGACGGCAAGTTGCTGGCCATGGAAACCAACTGGTGGATCGACCACGGTCCCTACTCCGAGTTCGGCGACCTGCTGACCACGCGCCAAGCGCAATTCACAGGCGCCGGTTACGACATCAAGAACATCCGCGGCCTCGGCAAGACGGTCTGTACCAACCACGCCTGGGGTTCGGCTTTCCGCGCCTACGGTTCGCCGCAAGCGTTCCTGTCCTCGGAAACCGCGATGGACATGCTGGCCGAAAAGCTGGGCATGGACCCGCTGGAACTGCGCCTGAAGAATGCGTATCGCCCCGGCGCCACCACGCCGACAGGCCAGGTGCCCGACGTCTTCGTCGTCGACAAGTTGCTGGAGATGATCAAGCCCAAGTGGGAAGAAGCCAAGAAGCGCTGCAAGGCCTTCAATGTGCCGGGCAAGAAGCGCGGCGTCGGCATCTCGATCGGCATCTACGGCTGTGGTCTCGATGGTCCGGACGCCGCCGAAGCCGCCGTCGAACTGACCCCGACGGGTGTCACGGTATACGACGCCTGGCAGGATCACGGCCAGGGCGCCGACCTCGGCACGCTAACCTTCGCCCAGCACACGCTCCGGCCACTGAAGATCAAGCCGGAGCAGATCAAGCTGGTGATGAACACGACCGACTGCCCGAACAGCGGTCCCGCCGGCGGCAGCCGTTCCAACGTCTTCGTCGGCCAGGCCATCCGCGTCGCCTGCGAGATGCTGCTCAACGCCATGAAGAAGCCGGACGGCAGCTTCCGCAGTTACGCAGAAATGGTCGCCGCGAACATTCCGCTGCGCTACAACGGCAAGTGGGTCGCGCAGGATTGCACTGCGATCTCCTCGGAGACCGGCCAGGGCAACCCGTTCCCGATCTACATGTACGAAGTGTTCGTGCCGGAAGTCGAAGTGGATCTGGAAACCGGCAAGGTGACGGTGGTGAAGTTCACCACGGCGGTCGACGTCGGCACCATCATCAACCGCTCGACAGTGGATGGCCAGATCTACGGTGGCCTCGCCCAGGGTGTCGGTCTGGCGCTAAGTGAGGACTTCGACGACCTCAAGAAGCACACCAACCTGCTCGACTGCGGCCTGCCGTATCCGCGCGACATTCCGGACGACATGGAAATCATGTATCTGGAAACCCCGCGTCCACTCGGTCCGTTCGGCGCGGCAGGCGTTGGCGAAGCACCGCTGACGGCACCCCACCCGGCCATTCTCAACGCCATCTACAACGCCTGTGGCGTGCGCATCCTCAAGGTGCCCGCGCTGCCGGAGATCGTCAAGAAGGCGCTCGACGAGAAGGCCGCCGGCAAGGCCGGCATCGTTCCGGCTCGTAGCTGAGCCAGAAACCTGCGGGCGCAGTCCTAGCTGCGCCCGCAGGACTGTAGTGGCAGGAGGGCGATCATGGACGGCCAGCAGGTCAAACTTTGGGAATCCCGCTGCATCGAGGAATTCCCACCAGCCTGTAGCGCCGCCTGTCCCGTGCATCTCGACGTGCGCGGGCTGGCGGAACTGCTCCGGAAGGGTGACTTGCGGGCCGCTCACGCCCATGCTTGTCGCTTCATCCCGTTTCCCGGCATCGTCGGCCACCTCTGCGACCACCCGTGCCAAAGCGCGTGCCGGCGCAGCGAATCCGGCGATGCCATCCGCATTCACGAACTTGAACGCACCATCGCGACGGCTGGCTTCAACGCGCCGCCGTTCCGCCGTGGCCGCGCCATGGAGAAGAAGCGCGTCGCCGTCCTCGGCGCCGGACTCTCCGGCATGACGGCCGCCGCCGATCTGATCGTCAAAGGACATGAGGTCGTGGTCTTCGAGGCCAACGCGCAACTCCTCGGTCGACTGCGCCAGAACCCCAATCTGCCCGCGAGCATTCTCGAAGCCGATCTGGCGCGCTTTGAGAACACGGGCATCGAGTTCCGTTACGAGCAGACGGCCAACGCCGCGACGCTCGCCGACGAATTCGACGCCGTCTATGTCGGCACCGGCCCCGCTGGCCAGTCGGACATTGATATCGATCCGCTGACCTACACCACACGCCATCCAAAGATCTTCGCCGGTGGTAGCCGGCGCTACGGCTCCCACTACTCCCTGATTACGTCGCTGTCCGATGGCCGCTATGCTGCGCTGTCCATCGAACGCATGCTGCAAGGCGCATCACTGATCGCGAATCGCGACAGCCAGGGCAGCCAGGCGTCGCGGCTTTACGTGAACGTTGCCGTTCACGCGCCGCTTCCGGCCGTGGCACCGGCCGATCCGGCACAGGGCTACAGCCCGGCGGAAGCCCAGGCCGAGGCTGCGCGCTGCTTCCCCTGCCATTGCCTCGAATGCGTGCAGGTCTGCCCTTACCTCGAACACTACGGCGGCTACCCGAAGCGCTACATCCGCGAGATCTACAACAACGAGACGATCGTCATGGGCGCACGCAAGTCGAACCGCATGATCAACTCCTGCACGCTGTGCGGCCTGTGCGCCGAGGTCTGTCCGGAGCAGTTGGGTATGGGCGAAGTCTGCCTGTCGGCACGCCAGGGCATGGTCGCAAAGAACCACATGCCGGTCTCGCACCATGACTTCGCGCTGCGCGATCTCGCCTTCAGTCGCAGCAAGGCCTTCGCGCTGGCGCGCCACCAGCCGGGGCACAATGAAAGCGCGCTGCTGTTCTTCCCCGGCTGCCAGTTGTCGGCCTCGTCGCCTGATCATGTGGCGCGTTTCTACCAGCACCTGTGCGCGAAGGTCGATGGCGGCGTCGGTTTGATGCTCGGCTGTTGCGGCGCGCCCGCCCACTGGGCCGCCCGCGACGACCTGTTCGGCGAGACGCGTGCCGACTTTCGCGCCGAATGGGAACGCCTGGGTAAGCCGCCCGTCATCACAGCCTGTTCGAGTTGCTACCGGATGTTCACCGATCACCAGCCCGATGTGCCGACCGAATCGGTGTGGACACTGCTCGAACGCATCGGCCTGCCGGACGCAGGAGGCGTACCGTCACGACTGACTATTCACGACCCCTGCACGACGCGCCACGAGTCCGCCATCCACGCCAGCGTGCGCCGCATCGCGCACCAGCGCGGCGCGACCATTGTTGAATTGGAGGGTGCCGAGCGCACGACCTGCTGCGGCTTCGGCGGACTTGCCCAGCTTGCCAACCGCGAGGTCGCCGACAAGATCGTCGACCGCCGCATCGGCCAGAACGAATCCGACCATCTCACCTATTGCGCCATGTGCCGAGACAACTTCGCCCGGCGCGGCAAACGTGCCGTGCATATCCTCGACCTGCTCTATCCTGACGGCGATGCAGCGGCCCGCGCCGACCCTGGTTTCTCGGCGCGCCAGGAAAACCGTGGCCGCCTGAAGCGCGGCCTGCTGCGCGATTTGTGGGGAGAAGACGTGACCGAACCTGCCGACGACATTGAACTGGCAATGTCTGCCGAAGTCCAGGCAGACCTCGAAAAGAAACTGATCCTGCTGGACGACATCCGGCAAACCGTACGCCATGCGGAAACAAGCGGCGAGAAGCTCATCGACCAGAAGACCGGCCATTTCGTCGCCCAGCACCGGCCGGTCGCCATGACCTACTGGGTCGAGTACTCGCTTGAAGGCGGCCGCCATGTGGTGCATCGCGCCTACAGCCATCGCATGCAACTTGAAATCGCGCCATGAGCGAAAGACCCTCCACTCCCGCCCCGCCGGAACTCACCTGCGACAGGTGCCAACTGCCGCTGGTACTTGGCAAGGTCAAGGCCAGCTATCTGGGAAACTCGTTCGAGGTCGAGCTGTCGTGCTGTCCCGGTTGCGGCTTCATCTACGTTCCCGAGGAACTGGCGCTCGGCAAGATGGCGCAGGTCGAACAGGCGCTGGAGGACAAGTGATGCTCTGCGCCTTGGAACATCCCTACCAGAGCGGCAATATCGGTAATGCGGACAACGGCGAGAGGTTACGGCCGGGAGGCGTTCAACTTACCGTGCGCGCCATTGATTGCGCTGGCTTCACCGCCGGCGAGCGCATCCTCGATCTCGGCTGCGGCAACGGCGCCGGCGTCAACCGTCTGCGTCGCCATGGCTGCGTACCCGTCGGCGTCGATCTCGCACCGCAAAGCCTTGCCCGCGCTGCGCAGGCGCTACCAGGACTTGCAGCAATTGCGGGCGACGCGCGCCGATTGCCGTTCGCCGACGCATCGTTCGACGGCATGCTCGCCGAATGCTCGCTGTCGCTGGCCGGTTTCACGCCGGCAACGCTGGTCGAATGCCTTCGCGTTCTGCGTCCGGGCGGCAAGCTCGCCGTCACCGATGTCTTCGCGCGTGCCGATGATGCTCAACGCACCGCGTTGCCCGGTTGTCTGGCGGGCCTGGCCTCGCGAAAGGATATCCTCGCCGCGCTGGTCGCGGCTGGCTTCATCGTCGAGCGCTGGGAAGACCACTCCGACGTGCTCAAGTCCCTCCTGGTTCAACTTATCCTCTCCGGGGGCGGCGCCGAGTCCTTGTGGAACAGCGATGGCTCGAACTACACGACGGCGCTGCGCGCCTGCCGTCCCGGCTACTTCCTGCTGATCGCCGCCAAGCTGGCAAGGAGCGACTGACATGAACGAAGACGATTTCCGCGTCGCTGAGCTTGCGCTCAAAGGCTACAAGTGCAGCCACATCCTGGTGCAGATCGGCCTCGATGCGCTGGGCAAGGACAATCCGGAACTCCTGCGCGCGATGTCGGGACTGGCCAACGGCATGGGCGAAGGCCTTACCTGCGGCGCGCTCACCGGCGGCTGTTGCCTGATCGGCATGTATGCCGGCACGGACGGCAAAGGCCGCGAGGAACATGGCCGGCTGCCGTTGATGCTCGCCGAATTCACCGAGTGGTTCCGCGAGGAATTCGGCAAGCGCTACGGCGGCATCGACTGCGCGCTGATCATGCAGGACGACCCGCAACTGAAGCGCGGGCGCTGCCCGACGCTGATCCTCGAGTCGGTGAAGAAAGCGCGTGAAATCCTCGAGGCCAACGGATTCGAACTCGACGGCCGCAGCGGCAGCGAGCAAGGTTAGGACGAATATGGACACTGGTTTCAACCGCCGCGGCCCGCCGATCGCCGCCATCATCCTTGCCGCCGGCTACTCGTCGCGCATGGGCTGCCTCAAACCACTGTTGCCGCTATCCGGGCGGCCGGCGATCGAACGGAGCGTGCAGGCCTTCTGTGACGGCGGCGCCGGCCCGGTCCTGGTCGTCACCGGCCATCGCGCCGAAGCGCTGGAGCCGGTTCTCGACGGCCTCTGCGCGATTACTGTGCACAACGCCAACTTTGATGCCGGCATGTATTCGAGTGTGAAAGCCGGCATTGCCGCACTGCCGCCGGCGGTCGAAGCGAGCTTCCTGCTGCCGGCCGACACGCCGCTGGTGCACGCGGCCACGGTGGCGACGCTCGCCACCGCATACGCGGTGCAGCCGTGCGCCGTGCTCTATCCGACTTTCGCCGGCGCGCGGGGCCATCCGCCGCTGATCAGCCGCCGGCTGTTCGCCGAGATTCTTTCCGGCGACGGCGAAGGCGGGCTGAGCGCCCTGCTCGCGCGCCACGAAGATGAAGCCGCCGAGGTCGATGTTCCGGACCAGGGCATCCTGCTCGACATGGATGTGCCGTACGATTACGCGCGCCTTGCAGCGGTCGCCCGCATGCCCAGCGCGCCGACCGTCGCCGAATGCGAAGCCATCCTGGCCGCGCACGAGACAACAGACCGCGTGCGTCGCCACGGCCGCGCCGTCGCGGCGGTGGCCCAGGCGCTGGCGCAGCGACTGCCGCGCGTCGACCCGGACGTCGTAACTGCTGCCGGCCTGCTGCATGACATGGTGCGCGAGCGGCCCAACCACGCGCAGGCGGGCTCGGCGATCATCGCCGCATTCGGCTATCCGGCGGTGGCCACCGCCATGGCCCGTCACATGGACTTGGAATTCACCGGTTGCAACGCCGATGCGGCGGCCGTCGTATTCCTCGCCGACAAGTTGGTGCGCGAAGATCGCCGCGTGTCGCTACAGGAGCGCTTCGCGCCCGCGTTAGAGCGCTTTGCCGGACAGCCCGAAGCGCTGGCCGGCGCAACCCGGCGCTACAACAGCGCGCAAGCCGTGGCGGCGGCCATTGAAGCGCAGTCCGGTGCGTCCATCGACGAACTGCTCGCCGGCTGTGGAGTGCTCGCATGAATGCCATCGCCAGTCCGCTCGCCGACACGGAAAGCGTTTGCCCCGCCTGTCTGCGCACGCTGCCGGCGCGCCGTGTGCTCGAAGGTGACGACGTCTACCTCGTCAAGCGCTGCCCGGAACACGGTGCGTTCAAGACGATCGTCTGGCGCGGCTTCGAGTCCTACCAGCGCTGGGGGGCGCGCGGCAGCCGCGCGGCCACGCCGCCGGTCACGGAAACTCCAATCAAGCGCGGCTGTCCGCACGACTGTGGTATCTGTCCCGACCATCGCCAGCACAGTTGCTGCGTGCTGCTGGAAGTGACGCAGCGCTGCAACCTCAACTGCCCGGTCTGTTTTGCAAGTGCCGGCCGCGAAGGAGATGATCCTTCGCTGGCGGAGATCGATGGCTGGATCGATCGGCTGCGTGCGCATGGCAGCCCGGTGAACATTCAGCTTTCCGGCGGCGAGCCGACGGTGCGCGACGACCTGCCCGAGATCGTTCGGCGCATCCGGGCGCGCAGCTTCGACTTCGTGCAGGTGAACACCAACGGCCTGCGCCTGGCCAAGGAAGGCGGCTATGCCCAATCGCTCGCCGACGCGGGCCTCGACTGCGTGTTCCTGCAATTCGACGGCGTCAGCGACGCCATCTATCGACACATTCGCGGCGCCAACCTGCTCACGCTCAAGAAGACCGCCATCCTGCGCTGTGCCGACGCTGGCCTGGGCGTAGTGCTGGTGCCGACGCTGGTGCCGAGCGTGAACGTGGGTGAGATCGGCGCCATCATCAACTTCGCCGTGGCCCGTGCGCCGGTGATACGTGCCGTGCACTTCCAGCCGGTGAGCTACTTCGGGCGTTATCCAGCTGCTCCTGCGGACCGTGATCGCATCACCCTGCCCGAAGTGATGCGCGAACTGGAAGTACAGAGCGACGGCATGATCCGGGCTACGGACTTTGCGCCCGGCTCGGCCGAGAACGCCTACTGCTCCTTCAGCGGCAAGTTCTTCGTCAGCGGCGACGGTTGCCTCTCCGCCGCCGCTACCGAGTCGGCCGGCGGTTGTTGCAGCGCCTCGTCGGGCTGCGGTTGCGGCTTGCCGGCCAGCGGCGATGACGCCCCGCGTGCGCGCCGCGTCGTCGCCGGACAATGGGCAGCCGAAGCGAAGCCGGCCAACGTTCCTGACATACCGGGCATCAAGATCGACAGCTTCGACGCCTTCCTGGCTGCGCGCCGCCATAACTTCAGCATCTCCGGCATGGCCTTCCAGGACGCCTGGAACCTCGACCTGGAACGTCTGCGCGAGTGCTTCATTCACGTCGTTTCGCCCGGCCGGCGCGTCATCCCGTTCTGCGCCTACAACCTCACCTCGATGACCGGTGAATCGCTCTACCGGATGACGAACGATGAATGCGCGGTGGCCTGAAGCGCTGGTTGCGAATCCCCTCGACGCCTGGATCTCAGCGCGCCTGGGCGGAGTCGCTCTCATCGACCACCAGATCGCCATGCTTGTTGAAACCGTCGCCTGGGCGAAGCAGCGCAGCCCTTTCTACCGACGACTCCTGGCCGATGTCGACGAGCGAACGCTGACTGCCCCGGGCGCGCTGCATCGCCTGCCGTTCACCACGGCCGACGATCTGCGCCGCAGTGACCCACCGTTGCTCTGCGTGTCGCAAAGCGATATCAGCCACGTCGTCACGCTGGAAACCTCCGGTACCAGCGGCCCGCCCAAGCGCCTGTTCTTTACACCCGAGGACCAGGAAACGACGATCGACTTCTTCCGCCACGGCATGTCAGTGCTGACGCGGCCGGGGGATCGCGTCGCCATCCTTTTCCCTGGCGAACGGCCGGGCAGCGTCGGCGACCTTCTCGCCACCGGCCTGCAACTTATGGGCGCCACGCCCATCCTCGCCGGTTGGCCGCACGATCCCGCAGCAACGGCGGCCCTGTTGCAACGCGAACGACCGGACGTCGTTGCCGGTGCGCCGGTGGCCGTACTGGCCGTGGCGCGCAACTCCCCGTCGCTGCGCGTCCGCAGCGTGCTGCTCAGTTCCGACCATGTCGCCGCCAGTCTGCGCACGAGCTTGGCCGATCTCTGGGGCTGCGAGGTCTTCGAACACTACGGCATGACCGAGATGGGCCTGGGCGGCGGTGTCGACTGCGACGCGCATGCCGGCTACCACATGCGCGAACACGAATTGCTGGTCGAGGTCGTGGCTCCGGATAGCGGCGTACCCATGGCCCCGGGGGAATTTGGTGAAGTGGTGTTCACGACGCTCACCCGGCGCGGCCTGCCGCTGATCCGCTACCGCACCGGCGACATCTCCCGCGTCCTACCGGGCACATGCCCATGTGGTTCGCCGCTGCTTCGCCTGGATCGCATCGCCGGCCGCATCGGTGGCGGTAACGGTGGCCGCACCATGGCGGCGCTCGACGAGGCCTTGTTCAGCCGCCCCGAAGTCGTGGACTTCTCGGCCAGCTATCGGCCCGGTATGACACCAACGCTGCATGTCGACATCACCACCCTGCCCGGCAGCGGCGACCCGGAAGCCCTGCGCACTACGCTCACCGCAATTCCGGTGTTGGCGCAGGGAGTGAATCTGTCCGTCGACGTCGTCGCCGACGGCCGGCTGCTCACGCGCGTCGGCAAGCGCCGCATCACGGTGGATAATACGGCATGACCACGATCTACCTGCTGCGCCACGGCGCCCTGGCCGGCGACAACCGTGACCGCTTCATCGGCCAGACCGATCTCCCGCTCGCACCACAAGGCATGCAGCAAGCCGAAGCGATGGCGTTGGCGCTGCGCAATCGCGGCATCGGCGCCATTCATTGCAGCGATCTGATGCGCAGCCGCCAGACAGCCGAGATCATCACCACCAAACTCAGCGTTAACGTAGCTGCTCACGCTGAGCTGCGCGAGGTATCGCTGGGTGATTGGGAAGGCCTGTTGCGCCGCGAAGTTGCAGAGCGCTGGGCTGACGAATTCGCCGCCCGCGGCCGCGACATGGACAGCTATCGCCCGCCCGGAGGCGAAAGTTTCGCCGACTGCCTCGCGCGCGCCTGGCCACTCTGGAAATCGATCACCAACACCGACGCCGAAGCCATCGCCATCGTCGCCCACGCCGGCGTCAACCGACTGCTGCTCTGCCGCCTGCTCGGCATGCCGGTGCAGAACATGTTCCGCCTCGGCCAGGACTACGGCTGCGTGAATGTCGTCGAAGTGGAGCGCAGGAACATCCGTGTCCGGCTCATCAACGGACGTTGCGCCAACCTCGACGACTGACGGCGCCGCGCGTAAAAGTCAGTCGTCGTGGTACGCCTATCAGGCGAGCAATCTTCGCGTTGATGAACTGGCGCTACTTCCGCTTGACCGGCAGCCTGATCGTGAAAGTGGTCCCCTTGCCCAGTTCGGTATCGACGGTAATCTTGCCGCCATGCTTCTCGACGATGCCGTAGGCGACCGATAAGCCGAGGCCCGTTCCCTTGCCTATCGGCTTGGTCGTGAAGAACGGATCGAAGATGCGGTCGCGCACCTCCGGCGACATGCCAGTGCCGGTGTCGGCAATGGCGATGGTGACATGGTCGCCATCGCATGCGGTGCGCAGGGTGATCGTGCCCCGCTCCGGAATGGCATGCGCGGCATTGACCAGGAGGTTCAGGAATACCTGGTTGATCTGGAACGGCAAGCACTCGACCGGCGGCAGCTCGCCATAATCGCGCACCACATCGGCCTTGAACTTGATCTCGCTCCATACGACGTTGAGGGTGCTTTCGATCCCCGCGTGCAAGTCGGCGGCTTGCCACTCCGAATCGCCCGGTCGCGAGAAGTCGCGCAAATCCTGGACGATGCGGCGCACCCGCGCCGCGCCGTCCATCGACTCGGCGATCAGAGCCACGACGTCCTCGCGCAGAAAATTCAGATCCGCCTCCTGCTTGGCGGTGTCGATCCGCTGGCGCGACGGTGGTGGCAGATCGGACTCGGCGCTGGCGTATTCGTCGAACAGCAAGAACAGTTGGCCGACGTACTTCTTCAGCGTGCCGAGGTTGGAGTTGACGAAGCCGATCGGATTATTGATCTCATGGGCCACACCGGCTGCCAACTGGCCTATCGAGGCCAGCTTCTCCGATTGCAGCAACTGGTTGTGGGCTTCCTCCAGCTTCTTGATCAGGATGCGCTGTTCTTCCCTTTCGCGGGTCAGGTCGCGATTGATCCGCTCGTTGTCGCGCAGCGCCGTCTCGAGTTCGGTAGTGCGGCGGCGGATCTGGTTCTCCAGCATCACGGCGTCCTGAAACAGGCCGAAGCTCCCGGAGCGGGCGCTGACCTCGCGCTCGGCGCGATTCATCAGCGCCTTCACCACCTTGTTGAGCCGAACGATTTCGGCGCGCAGCGCGGCCTCGTCGCCGGGCAACGGCCGATCAGTCATCGAAGCGCCTCTTGTTCCCGATAGCGATGCCGGTCAGGGTCTGATTCACATGCACGCCGCCGTACTGTTCGCCGTAAGTGGCAAAGCCCACCGCGTTATTGCGCCGGAAGAGTTCGCCGACCGCATCCTTGCTACCATCTCGAGTCGCCTCAAGATTGCGGAGAATACAATCGCAGACCAGCATGGCCTGCAACTCGCCGAGATCCTCGCGCAGTTCGTCGATCGTCACCTCCAGCCTGCCCAGGAGATCCTTGCCGTGCGCCACGCGCAATACGACACCTTCGTCGATCGCGCAATAGAAGGTCAGGCTGCCGTCCGGATTGGCGTGCTGGATCGAACGTACGAAGTCCGTTCCGTCGATCATCACCACCACCGGCCAGGCCGCAAAGTGGCTTGGGATCAGGTCTTCCGCCGGTACCCCGACGATGCGGCCATATTCATCGATGGCCGGCAGACCATTGATTTCCTTCACTACGCGGCGAGCGGCATCGACCTCGGTGACCACCATGCGTTCTCCATCCGAGACGAAGTGCTGACTCTTGATGATGCGGAATGGAAAGTCGGTGGACACCAGCACCAGTGCCGCGCTGTCGGTATGAAAAGCGCCGTCGTGAAAGACCCACGTGCGTTCGAACTTCAGGTCGTCCCCGGCCGATCCGCCGACCATGCGGATGCCACCGAGACCATCCTGGAGCGCATGTGTTACGGGTTCCTCACGCAAGGACAAACCGTCAATCAGGAGCAAGCCGAAAGTGTTCCTGGCGTCCGCACGCGGTGCCAGCGTCTCCAGCCGGCGCAACAGCTCCTGCGCAAATGCCCGACCGCCTGCTATCTCGAACGACTGGAGTCCATCGATCCCGCCGGCGACGGCACTACAGGCGCCAGCGGGAAAGCTCATGCCTGACAAGCTGCGGCCCAGATAGCCCGCCGGCCCGATCTCGCCGGCCGTAGTGCAGCCCACCGCCGGGATGCCGGCAAAGCGCTTGTTGAATTCAGCAGCCACTACGGCCAAGTCGTAGGCACTGGAGCAGAAGAACAGCACCAAGGCCATCTCAGGCTGCCGGACCTGGCTTTCGAACTCGGCTACCGCGGCTCGCGCATCGGCAGAACAAGAGTGGCCTGCAAGGATCTTCCCGTTTTCGTTCATGGTGCCGACCTCCCATCTGCTGAACATCCTACGCGCGCGGCGGCGGTACGTCTCAGCGGTTCTTGAAGCCAAGCAGAAAGCGATGCGGCCCGGGCACGCCGGGCGGCACGAGGGCGACGCGGTCGCCGGGACGGATCACCGCAATATCCGCGGCGTAGGCCTTGCGGTTGACGAACATCACCTCGACGCGCTCCGGCGCGATGTCGAGCTCGGCCATGAACTGCGGGCCGGTGAGTTCGCCGGCGATATCGACCGAGTACGGATTTGGCCACTGCCGTTCGCGGAACAGGTCGGCCATCTGCATGTAGCCGTGAAGTTCGATCGGTGCGCTCATGTCACTTCTCCTTCGCATGGCGGACGCAGGTTTCCGGCTTGGGCTGTTTCATGGTCCGAGTATCGGCGCGGACCTCTGGCCGGACAAGCAAAGGTGCCTGCCGACGCAAAAGTTGTGTCAATCCGTGACAGGTCGGTCGCCAGCGGCCGGGTTTCCGTTGTGAGCACGGCCCGCCATTTCCATACTGCGCTCACGTTGTCCCGAACATCTTTCATCAATCAAGCATGGAGCAAATCATGGCCTACAAGATCGTCCCCGAACTCTGCAACGGCTGCGGCGCCTGCGAATCGGAATGCCCGAGCCGCGCAATCACCCACGTCGAGAAGCTCTACACCATCGACCCGGACAAGTGCGTCCAGTGCGAAGGCACCTACGACAGCCCGATGTGCGCGCAGCTCTGCAACACCGACGCTTGCGTACAGGCCTGAATCGTTTCGCCCCCGGCCGGCGGGAAACCGCCGGCCATCCAGCCATTCACTAGGAGAATGCAATGGACCGTATCGTTCGAGTCAATATGTCGGAACTGACCACCAGTGTCGAGCCCGTCCCAGCAGCTTGGGTGGGTCTGGGCGGTCGGGCCCTTACTTCAACCATCGTTGCCGCCGAAGTGCCGCCCACCTGCCACGCACTGGGGCCAAGCAACAAACTGGTCTTTGCCCCAGGCCTGCTTTCCGGCACGGCGGCAGCCAACTCCGGCCGCCTCTCATGCGGCGCAAAGAGCCCGCTCACCGGCGGCATCAAGGAATCCAACGCCGGCGGCACGGCAGCCAAGATGCTGGCCAAGCTTGGTATCAGGGCGTTGATCGTCGAGGGTCAGCCCAAGGAAGACAAGTGGTACAGCGTCCATGTCGCCAAGGACGCCATCACCATCCAGGAAGAAACGGAACTGCTTGGCAAGGGCAACTACTGCCTGGTCAATAACGTGCAGGCCCGTTACGGAAAGCCGGTCGGCATCATGTCGGTCGGGCCCGCCGGCGAAATGAAGATGCTCTCCGCCAATATTTCCGTCGCCGATCCTGAAGCGCACATCCGCAGCCTCGGCCGTGGCGGCTTGGGCGCGGTGATGGGTGCCAAGAAGATCAAGTTCATTTCCATCGACGACACCGGCACGCCGCCGGTGATGCCGAAAGAGCCCGCCAAGTTCAAGGAAGCCGCCAAGATCTTCGCCCAGACGCTGCTCGACCACCCGGTCAGCGGCCAGGGCCTGCCGACCTACGGCACCGACGTGCTGGTGAATATCCTGCACGAAGCGGGCGGCCTGCCAACGCGCAACTTCACGTCTGGTCAGTACGTCGATCACGACAAGATCTCCGGCGAAACAATGCACGCGACCATCGTCGCGCGCGGCGGCATGCCGACCCATGGCTGCCATCCCGGCTGCCAGATCCAGTGTTCGCAGATATATAACGACAAGGACGGCAAATACCTGACTTCGGGCTTCGAGTACGAGACCATCTGGGGTCTGGGTGCCGACTGCTGCATCAGCGACCTGGACGATATCGCCGAAGCCGACCACATCATGGACGACATCGGCGTGGACAGCATCGAGACCGCGGTGATGTTCGGCGTCGCCATGGAAGCGGGCGTGCTGCCCTTCGGCGACGGCAAGGGCGTGGTGCGCATGCTGCGCGAAGAGATCGGCAAGGGCACGTCGCTCGGCCGCATCCTGGGCGCCGGCACCGCCAACGTCGGCCGCGTCTTCGGCGTCACGCGCGTGCCGGTGGTCAAGAACCAGGGCATCCCGGCCTACGATCCGCGTTCCGTCAAGGGCATCGGCGTGACCTACGCGATGAGCACGATGGGCGCCGACCACACGTCCGGCTATGCCATCGCGACCAACATCCTCAGCGTCGGCGGCCACGTCGATCCGCTGAAGAAGGATGGTCAGATCGATCTGGCGCGCAACCTGAACATCGCCACGGCGGCGATCGACTCGACCGGCATGTGCCTGTTCATCGCCTTCCCGGCGCTGGACATCCCGGCCTGCCTGACCTCGCTGATCGACATGATCAACGCCTGCTTCGGTATCAACCTCTCCGGCGACGACGTCACGGCGCTGGGCAAGTCGGTCCTGAAGACCGAGCATGCGTTCAACATCGCCGCGGGCCTGACCAAGGAGCACGACCGCCTGCCCGAGTTCTTCTCCCTGGAAAGGGTGCCGCCGCACAACGCCATCTGGGACTTCACGCCGGAAGAACTGGATACCTACTGGAACTTCTGATGCTCGTCTCCTCCATTGTGTGCCGCAACGGCACCTTTGTTTCCCCGGCACGGTCCCCCTGTGCCGGGGGTTTTCTTCGTTCCAGGAGGGGGGATGAGGATATGAAGATTGCCCTCCGGCTCTACGCCACCCTGCGCGACTATCTGCCCGAGGGTCACGACACCGGCGTCACGCTCGAACTCCCCGAAGGCGCAACCATCCCGGATGCGCTGGCGGTACTCGGCGTGCCGCTCTCGCTTGCCCACATCATCATGATCGGCGGTCGCCATGTGCTGCGGCCTGACGTTCAGTCACGGCAACTCAAGGACGGCGAAGAACTGGCCGTCTTCCCCGCCATCGGCGGCGGTTGAACAATGAATGAGGAGGCTGGCCATGACCAGCAATAACAATTCCGAGTCAAAGCCGACCCTGGAACACCGAGCCGCCGCGGTCTGGTGGCTGGCGAGCCGGACACCGGGACGGGACACCTTCGGCGCACCGGTGAAGTTCACCATCGACGGCAATGAATTCGTGGCACCGGCGGGCGCTTCGCTGCTCAACGCGGTCATCGCCGCCGGCATCTACGTCCCGCACCTGTGCACCCACCCGGATCTGCCCCCGGCCTGCCGGCGTGGCGAGGGTGGCGGCTGCAACCTCTGTGCGGTGGAAACCTCGGAGCGGCCAGGCAAGGTCAGCCACGCCTGCAAGCTGGAGGTCACGGAGGGCATGGCGGTGCGTACCACCTTGCCGCTCATCCGCATCGCGCGGCAATCGGCGCTGGCCAAGATTCTCGGCAATCACCCGCATGTCTGCCTGACCTGTCCGGAGCGCGAGGGCTGCGGCCGCAGCGAGTGCGCCTACGATCACGCACCGGAAGTCCGTTGCTGTGAGAACTTCCCGCACTGCGAGCTGCGCAAGGTGGCGGACTACATCGGCATCCGCGACAACACGCCGGCCTACGAGCCCATCGGTCTGCCGGCGGTCAAGGACGAGCCGCTGTTCGACCGCAACTACAACCTGTGCATCGACTGTCGGCGTTGCCTCACCGTCTGCAACGACATCCGCGGTACCGGCTGCCTGGAGCTGAAGACCGTCGAAACGCCGCTCGGCACGCGCACCTACGTCGGCACCATCGCAGCGACGCTGATCGAATCCGGCTGCAAGTTCTGCCGCAGTTGCGTCGCCGTCTGCCCAACCGGCGCACTGACCGACCGCGTGCTCGATCTGGCGCTGCACGACGAGTCCAAAGTGCCCTGCCACGCTGCCTGCCCCGCCGGCATCGACGTGCCGCGTTACGTCCAGCTCGCCGCTGAAGGCAGATACGGCGAAGCCATCGCCGTCGTGCGCGAGAAGCTGCCCTTCCCCGGCATCCTCGGTCGCGCCTGTTATGCCATGTGCGAATCCGCCTGCCTGCGCGGCCAGCTCGACGACCCGCTATCGATCCGCGGCCTGAAGCGCATGGCCGACGACAATGACACGGGCCTGTGGCGGCAATACTCGAAGCAGTTGCCGCCGACGGGAAAGCGCGCCGCCATCATCGGCGCCGGGCCGGCGGGACTCACCGCGGCGTGGTACCTGGCCAAGAAGGGCCATGCGGTCACGATCTTCGACGCCCAAGCCGCCGCTGGCGGCACGGCCCGCTATGGCATTCCTTCCTATCGCGTGCCTCACGAGGTGGTGGACCGCGAGGTGGCGGAGGTCGCAACGCTGGGTGTGAGATTCGAATTCGGCAAGCGCATCGAGGGTCTCGACGCGTTGTTCGACCAGGGCTTCGATGCGGCCTTCATCGCCATCGGCTGCCAGGGCGGCGATCCGCTGCGCGTGCCCGGCGACGACCTGCCCGGCGTGGTCGACAGCCCCACCTACCTGCGCGCCGTCGCCATGGGCCTGGTCAACCGGCCCGGCACCGGCATCAGCACCGGCGCCAAGGTGGCGGTGATCGGCGGCGGCAACGTCGCTGCCGACAACGCCCGCTCCTCGCGCCGCTTCGGCGCCGAAGTGGACATCGTCTATCGGCGCACCCGGGAACAGATGCCGGCCCGCGAAGACGAGGTGGCGGGCTGCATCGAGGAAGGCGTGAACATCCGCTACCTGCTGGCACCGAAGCGGATCGAGCCCGGCACCAACGGCAGCCGGCTGAACATCACCTATGCCCGCATGGAACTCGGTGCGCCCGATGCCTCCGGCCGGCGCCAGCCCGTCGACACCGGCGAGGAAATCACCGAAGGCGTCGACCTCGTCATCGCCGCCGTCGGCCAGCACACGCAGCGCTTCGCCGGTTTCGGCGTGCAGACCGACGCCAAGGGCCGCATCATCGTGCGCAAGGACTCGCTCCTGACGAGCCGCGGCGGCGTCTATGCCGGTGGTGATTGCGTGCTCGGTCCGTCGACGCTGATCGAATCGGTCGCCCATGGGCGCGTCGCCGCCTCGGCCATCGACCGGCAACTGGGCGGCGACGGCAACATCGAGGAGAAGCTGCTGCCGGACGACTGGCAGACTTCGCCGCATCTGGGCGCCGACCCGGATTTCAACCGCCGCCGCAAGGTGCATCCGGTCATGCTGGCGCCCGCTGCGCGCGGCGGCTGGGACGAAGTCGAGCGCGGTTACCGCGACGACGACGCCCGCGCCGAGGCGGCGCGCTGCTTCAAGTGCAACCTGACGCCGAAGATCGCCGATGCCATCGTGCCGCCGAAGCCATGAATCGAGTTCGCCACGGTCGCGCGCCGGTCCGGGCAGAATAGCTTCTATACTTTCGCCTGTTACCTCGCATTCCCTCCCGCCCGAAATGGCCAATCAGAAGCCCGACCGTTCCGCCCTGCGCCGCGCGCGCGACCTGATGCTCGAACGCGGCGAGTTGCCGCTTGGCTACCTGGTCAGCACCCTGCTGGCCCGTTCCTGGCGGCGCAGCGTGGATGCCGGCCTCGCTCCCGACGGTCGCCTCGCCGATGCTTGCCGCCTCGACGACGCCGAACTGGCGCGTACCCGGGAGCAACGCTATGAGTTGATCGCGCATGCGCGGCCGGTGATGGAGTACCTGCACGCGCAGACGCGCGACTCGGGCAGCATGGTGACCCTGGCCGACGAGAAGGGCGTGCTGCTACAGGCGCTCGGCGATCCGGATTTCCTGAGCCGGGCAGACCGCGTTGCCTTGTCGCCCGGCGCCTCGTGGCACGAGCGGCACCGCGGCACCAACGCGATTGGCACCGCGCTGGCCGAAGCGCGACCGCTGGTGGTTCATGGCGGCGAACACTTTCTGGAACGCAACGGCTTCCTGTCCTGCGCGGCGGCGCCGCTGGTCGCGCCGGACGGCAAGCTGCTCGGCGTGCTCGACATCTCCGGTGACGAGCGCCAGCATCATCCGCACACTTTCGGCCTGGTGCGCGCGGCGGCCCAGATGGTCGAGAACCGGCTTTTCGATGCTTACCACGCGCGTAACCTGCGCATCCGTTTCCATACCATAGCCGAGGGGATCGGCACCTTCTCGGAAGGCATCGCCGCGCTCTCGGAGGACGGCTGGCTGATTGGCGCCAACCCCGCCGGCCTGGTCTTCCTCGGATTGCGTGCCGGCGACCTCAATACCACACCGCTTTCGCGCATCCTGCCGCTGCGCTTCGAGGATCTGCTCAACTGGAATCAGCGCCATCCCGGCGAACCGTTGCTGATCACGCTCTCCGACGGCGAGCGCCTGTTCATGCGCATCGAGCCACCCATGCGGGCAGCGCCCGCTGCCCCGGTCGGCGAACGACGGGAGCGCACACGCGACGCCCTCGACGCGCTGGACACAGGTGACGAACGTCTGGCCACCGCGATCGACAAGGCCCACAAGCTGGTCGGCAAGCCGATCCCGCTGCTGCTTCAGGGCGAACCCGGAGTCGGCAAGGAGCGGTTCGCGCGCGCCGTGCATGACTCGGGTCCGCGCCACGACGGCCCCTTCGTCACGGTCCATTGCGCCGGCCTGCTGCCGAACCTGGTCGAGGCGGAACTGTTCGGCTATGCGGCAACGCTGTGCCGCGACGGTGCGCCCGGGCATGTGCGCGAAGCCCACGGCGGCACCCTGTTTCTCGATGAAATTGAACTGCTGCCGCTGCCGGCGCAGAAGCAACTGTTGAAGGTGCTCACGGAACGCCGCGTCACACCCGTCGCCGACACAGAATCGGTGGCGGTCGACATCGTTTTGATCTGCGCCACCCACAGCAACCTGAAGGCGACCATCGAAGCCGGCGAATTCGACGCCGACTTCTACTACCGCATCAACGGCGTGACGCTGCAATTGGCGCCGCTGCGCGAACGCCAGGACTTCCCGGCCCTGGTGGCGAGGCTGCTGGAAGAACTCGCGCCCGGCCGCGGCATCAGTCTCGACCCGGCCGTCGCCACCGCCTTCGCCGAATACGCCTGGCCCGGCAACCTGCGCCAGCTCAACAACGCGCTGCGCGCCGCCATCGCGCTGCTCGACGAAGGCGAAACCCGCATCGGCTGGAATCATCTCCCCGACGATCTCGCCGAGGAATTGCGCTGGCGCGTGCCGCCATCGCCCGCCGGCACGGGCGAGGAAACCGAGAACCTGCGCGAACTGTCCCAGACCACGATCGAGCGGGCGATCGCCCTCAGCCGCGGCAACATGTCGGAGGCCGCGCGCCGGCTCGGCATCAGCCGCAATACGCTCTACCGTCGATTGCGCGGCAAGCCGGCTGGCGAGACTGACGAAACCCCGTCCTGACCCGCTAGAGTCAGTCGTCGCGGTACGCCTTTCCGCGGCGCGTGCCCGTCGTAACAAAACCCTGAGATAATGCGCGCCTCAGCCAATACAACGGCGCCGCCTATTCCCCATGGACATACAATCGCACGCCTTCGACCGCATCCGGCGCTTTCTCAGCGGCGGCCTCGATCTGATCGAGTACGTCGGCCTGTTGGTCATCGCCTTCGCCACGACGGCGGCGATGTTCCATGAGGTGACGTCGATGTTCGATGCCAAGTGGGTGGCGCTCGCCGACCTGCTGCTGATGTTCCTCTACCTGGAGGTGCTGGCGATGATCGGCCAGTACTTCAAGTCCGGCCACCTGCCCGTGCGCTATCCGCTCTACATTGCGATGGTCGCCCTCGCCCGCTACATGATCCTCGACCTCAAGGACATGTCCGAATGGCGGATGCTGGCAGTCGCCGCCGCCGTCCTGCTGCTCACACTGGCCGTGCTGGCGATCCGCTACGGCCACACGCGCTTCCCTTACCGCGAGGATGCGCAGTCCGAAAAACCTTACGTACGCGAATGACCATGACCAAGCCCCTGTTCGAATCCACCATCAAGAGCCTGCCGCTGCTCGGCCGTGGCAAGGTGCGCGACAACTATGCCGTCGGCGACGACAAGATGCTGATCGTCACCAGCGACCGCCTCTCGGCCTTCGACGTCATCCTGCCGGACCCGATTCCCGGCAAGGGCGAGGTGCTTACGTCCGTCGCCAACTTCTGGTTCGGCAAACTCGCCAGCATCATCCCCAACCAACTCACCGGCATCGATCCGGAATCGGTCGTTGCGCCCGATGAACGCGAGCAGGTGCGCGACCGCGCCATCGTCGTCAAGCGCCTGAAGCCGCTGCCGATCGAGGCCGTGGTGCGCGGCTATCTCATCGGTTCCGGCTGGAAGGACTACCAGGCGACCGGCAAGGTCTGCGGCATTCCGCTGCCCATGGGCCTTTCGATGGCCCAGAAACTGCCGACGCCGCTGTTCACGCCCTCGACCAAGGCCGAACTCGGTACCCACGACGAGAACATCGATTTCGCCACCGTCGAGAAGACCATCGGTGCGGGCTTGGCTGCCCAGGTGCGCGACAGCGCCATCCGGCTTTACAAGCAGGCATCGGACTACGCCCGCACGCGCGGCATCATCATCGCCGACACCAAGTTCGAATTCGGCCTGGACAGCGCGGGCAAGCTGTACCTGATCGACGAAGTGCTGACGCCGGACTCCTCGCGCTTCTGG